>DASTYI010000093.1:0-63436 GCA_035765045.1 Iamia sp.
GTTGGCGGGTGGACACCCGACCCTCGGCCCTGGCGGTGGTGGCGGCCGGCGGGACGGTGGGGGCGCTGGCCCGATGGGCGATCGTGGCCACGTGGCCGACGGCGACGGGCGGGGCCGGGTGGGGGACGTTGGCGGTCAACCTGACCGGCTGCCTCCTGCTCGGCGTGCTGGCCGCCCGGGTGGCGCCCGACTCGCTGCTGCGGCTCGGCCTCGGCACCGGGGTGCTCGGCGGGTTCACCACCTTCTCGACCCTGGCGGTGGAGACCGATCGGGGCATCGCCGCCGACCGGCCGGCGCTGGCCCTCGGCCTGCTCCTCGCCACGCTCGTCGGCGGGGTCGGCCTGGCGCTGCTCGGCGGCCGCCTCGGGGCAAGGGGCGGGGCCCGATGACCGTCGCCGCCGTCGTGCTCGCCGCCGCCGTCGGGGCCGTGCTCCGGCACCTCGCCGCCACCGCCACCCGCGAGGCCCGCCACGGCGTCCTCGCCGTCAACGTGGCCGGCAGCTTCCTGCTCGGCCTGCTGATCGGGTCGAGCCCGACGACGCTGGTCGTCCTCGGCACCGGCTTCTGCGGCGCCCTCACCACCTGGTCGAGCTTCGCCCACGACGTCGGCACCCGCCTCGACGCCGGCGAGACCCGCCCCGCCCTGGCCCACGCCGCCCTCTCCCTCGCCCTCGGCCTCCTCGCCGCGGCAGCCGGGCTAGCCCTGGCCTGACGACCGCGACCTGGCCCGGTGGCCGGGCGGCAGCCTCGACGGATGTCGACGTCGGCGCCCGCCCGAGCCGGGCGAGCAGCGAGCCCTCGGCGGGGAGGGGCCGCGGCGGAGGGCCGTGGCGTCGGCGGCTAGGCCTCCGACCTGGCTTCGATCACCTGGATGATCGACTCCATGATGTCGATGATCTCGTAGTCGCTGGGGGTGTAGACGCGGGCGACGCCGGCGGCCTCGAGCTTGGCGACGTCGCCGGTGGGGATGATGCCGCCCATCACGAGGTGGATGTGGCCGGCGTCGTGCTTGGCCAGGCCGTCGGTGATCTGCTGGGCCAGCTCGACGTGGCTGCCCGACAGGACCGAGGCGCCGATCAGGTCGACGCCCTCCTCGACCGCCGACTGGACGATGTCCTCGGGGCTGAGCCGGATGCCGGAGTAGACGACGTCGAAGCCGACGTGGCGGGCGGACACGGCGATGACCTCGGCGCCGTTGGAGTGGCCGTCGAGGCCGGGCTTGCCGACGAGGATCTTGGGCCGGCGCCCCAGGGTGTCGGCCAGGGCCTGGATGCGGGTGCGGAGCGCCTCGACCCGGTCGCCGGCGAGGCCGAGCTGCTGGCCGTCGACCCCGGTGGCCGGGCGGTACTCGCCGAAGACCTCGCGCAGGGCACCCGCCCACTCGCCGGTGGTGACCCGGGCGAGGGCGCACTCGATCGACGGCTCCATCATCGAGCTGCCGTCGCGGGCGGCGGCCTTGAGCGCCTCGAGGGCGTCCTTCGCCCGCGCCTCGTCGCGGGTCGAGCGGACCTTCTCGAGCCCCTCGACGGCGTCGGTGTAGGCGGTCTCGTCGATCTTGAACAGGCCGCCGTCCTCCCCGCCGAGCAGCGGCGAGGGGATGCCCTCGGTCCACTTGTTGAGGCCGACGACGATCTGCTCGCCGCTGTTGATCTTGCTGACCCGCTCGCTCATCGAGCGGACGAGGGCCGACTTCAGGTAGCCCGACTCGATGGCGGGGATGACGCCGCCCATCCCGAGGATCGTCTCGATCTCGGCCCGGGCCTGCTCCTTGAGCTCGGCCACCTTCGACTCGACGACGACCGAGCCCTCGAACAGGTCGGGGTACTCGAGCAGGTCGGTCTCGTAGGCGAGGATCTGCTGGAGCCGCAGCGACCACTGCTGGTCCCACGGGCGGGGGAGCGACAGGGCCTCGTTCCACGCCGGGAGCTGGACGGCACGAGCGCGGGCGTCACGGCTGAGCGTCACGCCGAGGGCCTCGATCAGGATGCGCCAGGCGTTGTTCTCGGGCTGGCTCTCGGTCAGGCCGAGCGAGTTGACCTGGACGCCGTAGCGGAAGCGGCGGAACTTCGGGTCCTCGACACCGAACCGGTCACGGGTGTACTCGTCCCACAGCTCGCCGAAGGCGCGCATCTTGCACATCTCCTCGACGAACCGGATCCCGGCGTTGACGAAGAAGGAGATGCGGCCGACGACCCGGGCGAACTGGTCGTCGTCGAAGTGGCCCCGCTCCTTGATCAGGTCGAGCAGCGAGATGGCGTTGGCCAGGGCGAAGGCCAGCTCCTGGGTGGGCGTCGCCGCCGCCTCCTGGAGGTGGTACGAGCAGATGTTGGAGGCGTTCCACTTGGGCACCTCCTCCAGGCAGTACTCGTACATCTCGGCGATGATCCGGAGGCTGTCGGCCGGCGGGAAGATGTAGGTCCCCCGGGCCAGGTACTCCTTGATCAGGTCGTTCTGGGTGGTGCCGGTGAGCTTGGAGATGTCGACGCCGCGCTCGCGGGCCACGGCGATGTACATGGCGAGGAGCCACATCGCCGTGCCGTTGATCGTCATCGAGGTGTTCATCTCCTCGATGGGGATCTCGTCGAACAGCACGTGCATGTCGTCGACGCTGTTGATCGGCACGCCGACCTTGCCCACCTCGGGGCGGGCGATCGGGTCGTCGGAGTCGTAGCCGCACTGGGTCGGGAGGTCGAAGGCGATCGAGAGGCCGGTCTGCCCGGCGGCCAGGTTCTGGCGGTACAGGGCGTTGGACGACTTGGGGCTGGAGTGGCCCGAGTAGGTCCGGATGATCCACGGCCGCTCGCGGGTCGGGTTCCCCTCGGCGTCGTAGAGCTGGTGGGCCTGGCGCTCCGACGTGTCGCTCATGGCAGAAATCTACGCCTGGGCCCCCGGCGGAGACCCATCCGTGGCGACGATGATCGGGGCGTGGACTGGACCTTCGACATCGATCACGTGGCGCTCGGGCGGCTGCGCGACATCTGCCTGGCCCTGCCCGAGACGTCCGAGCGGCTGAGCCACGGCTCCCCGACCTTCTTCGTCCGCGGGAAGAGGACCTTCGTGATGTACCTGGACGACCATCACGGGGACGGGATCCTCGGGATCTGGTGCGCGGCGCCGGCGGGGGCGCAGGCGGCCATGGTCGAGGCCGAGCCCGAGCGCTTCTTCGTCCCGCCGTACGTGGGGCACCGGGGCTGGCTCGGGGTGCGGCTCGACACCGATGTCGACTGGGACGAGGTGGCCGGGATCGTCACCGACGCCTACTGCTGCGTCGCCCCCAAGACGCTGGTCCGCCAGGTCCGCCCGGGCTGACCGCCTCAAGGTGCCTGGTCCGCCAGGTCCGCCCGGGCTGACCGCCTCAAGGTGCCTGGCACCTTGAGGCGATCGCTGGTCGAGGAATCCGCCTAGGGGGCTTGTGCTGGCTTGTTAGGTGTGCTTATCATGACCGCCGTGCCCCCGCAGGAAGAGGGCGGGAGCACACCCCTGGAGAGGGTCCTCGTGGATCCGGACGCTCTCTGGAGCTGAACCTCCGTGGTGGTACCGAGCCTCGTGGATCCGGCTCGGTATCACCACGAGAGGGTCAGGCCCGGCCCAGCCGCCCGGCCTGGAAGTCCTCGTAGGCCTGGCGGAGCTCGGCCTTGGTGTTCATGACGAACGGCCCCATCCAGGCGACCGGCTCCCCGATCGGGCGACCGCCGAGGAAGAGCACCTCGAGGGCCTCGGTGCGGCTGTCCTGCACCCGGGAGGCGCCGACGGCCACGCCCTCACCGGACCCGAAGACCACGGTCTGACCGGCCTCGATCGGCCGGCGGTCGGGGCCGATGTCGCCCTTGCCGGCCAGGACGTAGCCGAGGGCGTTGAAGTCCTCGGGCCAGGGCAGCACCAGCTCGGCGCCGGGGGCGACGGTGGCGTGGACCATCGAGATCGGGGTGTGGGTCGAGCCCGGGCCCCGCTGGCCGGCGACGCCGCCGGCGATCACCCGGACCAGGGCGCCGGCGTCGGGGGTGGTGGCCAGGGCGACCTCGCCCGAGCGCAGGTCCTGGTAGCGGGGGGCCGCCATCTTCTGGCCGCTCGGCAGGTTGACCCACAGCTGGATGCCGTGGAAGAGGCCGCCGCTGGCCACCAGGGCCTCGGGCGGGCGCTCGATGTGGAGGATCCCCGACCCGGCGGTCATCCACTGGGTGTCGCCGTTGGTGATGACGCCGCCGCCGCCGTGGCTGTCCTGGTGCTCGAAGGTGCCGTCGATGATGTAGGTGACGGTCTCGAAGCCGCGGTGCGGATGCCACGAGGTGCCCTTGGGCTCGCCGGGGGCGTACTCGACCTCGCCCATCTGGTCCATGTGGACGAAGGGGTCGAGGTCGGCCAGGTCGATGCCGGCGAAGGCACGGCGGACGGGGAAGCCCTCACCCTCGTAGCCGGTCGGGGCGGTGGTCAGCGAGCGGACGGGACGGGACCGGGCCCGGTCGGCGGCCGGGATGCGATCGAGGGTGGTGAGGTCGTCGACGGTGGTGGCGGGCACGGTGGCCTCCTCGCTCCGAAGGGAGATGGTTGCATACGCAACTAACGCTGTGGAGCCCCGTCTATTCCGGCGGCGTCGGGCGGTGGAGGACGTCGGCCAGGCCGGTGGCGGCGGTGTCGCCCATCCGGCCGAAGCCCACGCCCACCAGCGGGTCGGCCAGCTTGGCCGGGCCCTTCATCACCAGGTCGGCGTCGTAGGTGACGGCGGCGCCGCCCCCGTCGAGGGCCTCGACCGAGATCCGGTCGTAGGACGTGAGGACCGGGGTCTCGGACACGGCGAGCAGGCGGCGCTCGGCCGGCTCCCACTCCTCGACCCGGTAGTGCATCGAGCGCTCGCCGCCAGCGGCGTGGACGGTCACGTCGTACTCGGCGCCCGGGCCGGGGCCGTCCCCCGCCACCTGCTCGGACGTCGTGATGCTCGGGTCCCAGACGGCCAGGTGGCGGAGGTCGGCCATCCAGGCGAAGGCGGTGTCGGGGTCCCAGCCGGTGGTCTGGGTGGTCGTGTAGCGGGCCATGGCCCGCGCCTTCCCGGCCTCAGCGGCCCGGAACCTCCCCGGATCGGGGGTGGTGCAGGACGGTGGGGGCGGTGCGGCCGCGGAGCACGACCGAGTCGACCGGCTCCCAGCAGGCCGCCTCGGCCGGGGCGGCGGCGTCGACGGCCGAGCCCGAGGCGAGCAGCCCGCCGGGGACGTCCTTGGCCAGCTCGGTGAGCCGGGCCGCCTCGTTCACCGGGTCGCCGATCACCGTGTACTCGAAGCGCTGCTCGGCGCCGATGTTGCCGGCCACGACCGGGCCGTGGGCGATCCCGATGCCGGCCCGGCAGTCGGGGACCTCGGTGGCGAGCCGGCCGGCCAGGTCGCGCCCGGCGGCCAGGGCGCACCCGGCGGGGTCGTCGCACGGGCCGGGGGCGCCGAAGACGGCGAGGGCGGCGTCGCCCTGGAACTTGTTGATCCAGCCGCCGTGGTCGTCGACGGTGGCGACGACGACGGCGAAGAAGCGGTTGAGCACGTCGACGACCACGTCGGGCGGGTTGTCGGCGGCCAGCCGGGTCGAGGCCACGATGTCGACGAACAGCACCGCCACCTCGTGCTCCTCGCCGCCGAGGGCGCTGTTGTCGATGGCCTCGGCGGCGACCACGGCGCCCACGTGGCGCCCGAAGACGTCGCGGATCCGCTCGCGCTCGCGCAACCCCTCGACCATGCGGTTGAACCCGTCCTGGAGCAGCCCGACCTCGCTCCCGTCGTAGACCGGGATCTCGACGTCGAGATCGCCCTGGACCACCCGCTCCAACCCCTGGCGCACCGACCGCACCGGGTCGGCCACCGCCTTGGCCCCGAGGAACGTCGCCCACAGCCCCACGCCGAAGGCGGTGCTCCCGAGGGTGATCATGGTGACGGCCAGGGCGAGGCGGCTGGTGTCGGACTCGGCCGCCCCGAAGATGCCGGTGATCACCAGCCCGAGGATCGGGACGCCGGTGCCGAGGGCCCACGTCAGCAGCTGGCGGGCGGTCACCCCGGGCAGCCGGGGGCGGTCGAGGGCGCCCTCGGCCAGGGCCCGGGCGGCGAGGGGCCGGAGCATCCGCTCGGTGGTGAGGTAGGTCAGGGCGCAGGTCGTGAGCCCGCCGAGGATGATCGGGAACCCGACCCGGGTGATCAGGCGGGGCGTGAGGAGGCCGTTGACGGTGGCGAAGACGACCGCCGACAGCAGCCACAGCCGGATCTGGACCCGGAACAGCCGGAGCGGGCTGCGGAGGACGGCGACCTCCTCGTCGGCGGTCGGGGCCCGGCCCTCGAGCAACCAGGCCCGGGCCGGGCGCATCTTGCGGTTGCCCCAGATCGCCCCGAGCAGCACGGCCAGCGGGGCCCAGATCGAGGCGAGGACGAGGTTGACCGAGACGGCGTGGTCCTCGTCGGCGATCGGCTCGGACGGCAGGACCCAGACGGCGAAGGCGAAGACGGCGACGACGCCGACCAGGTTCGTCGCCGCCACCGACAGCCCGATGCCGGCCGACACCCGCCACGCCAGCCGGCGGTCGTCCCGCGGCGCGGCGCTGCTCGACGGTCCCGGCATCACCTCAGCCTGGCAGGCCGGGTCAGGGGGCGAGGGCGACGGCGGCGGCGGGGTCGGGGGGACCGGCGGCGGCGGGGTGGAGGATCGACGCCAGCACGGCGGCGGCCTCGGCGGCGACGGGGGTGCAGCGCGACAGCAGCCGGGTGGCGTCGACGGCCCACGACCGGCCCTCGGCCACCGCCCGCAGCCCGGCCACCTCGGGCCGGTCCAGCAGCGCCCGGCCCTCGGTGATCGCGGCGTCGAGCCCGTAGCCGCAGGGGAGGAAGACGACGACGTCGGGGTCGGCGGCGGCGATCTCGGCCCACGTGACCCGGCGTGACGGCGCCCCGGCGGTGCCGAGGACGTCGAGCCCGCCGGCGACCGCCAGCAGCTCGGGCACCCAGTGCCCGGCGATGAACGGCGGGTCGCTCCACTCGAGCAGCAGGACGGTCGGGCGGGGCCGGTCGGCCACCGTGGCCCGGACGACGGCCAGGTCCTCGTCGAGGACGGCGATGGCCTCGGCCGCCCGCTCGGGCCCGGCTCCGCCGAGGGCCTCGCCGACGAGGCGGAGGTCGGCCCGCAGGCCGTCGAGGTCGACGGCGCCCAGCCGCACCACCTCGGTGCCGGCGGGGACCTCGCAGGCCACCTGGTCGCCGGTGACGGCGCACACGTCGCAGACGTCCTGGGCCAGCACCACGTCGGGCGCCAGCCGGTCGAGCAGGTCCCGGTCGGTCAGGTAGAGCGGCTCGCCGGCGGTGTGGGCGGCGGTGACGTCGGCGTCGAGGGCGGCGGGGTCGGCGGCGGCCTGCCCGGGGGCGGGGGCCGAGGCCAGGTTGGCCCGGGTCAGCACGGGCCGGCCGAGCACCGCCGGGTGGTCGCACTCGTGGCTGATGCCGACGATCCGGTGGGCGCCGCCCAGGGCGCAGACCAGGTCGGTGGCCGAGGGCACGAGGGTGGCGACGGTCCGATCGGCCATGCCCCCACCCTGCCACCCCCTGCGAACCGGCGATCGGATCCGACGCCTTCCCGTCGGATCTGATCGCCAGTTCGGGTACAGGTGGGGTCGTGGCCGACGCCGATGTTGTCGAGGAGAGCCGACCGCGGCGCGGGCGGCGGTGGGGGCGACGGGCCCTGCGGGCGCTGCTCACCGTCGTGATCGCCCTGGTGGGGGCGACGCTCGGGGTGATGGCCTTCGGCGACACGCCGGCCGAGGTCGGGCCGTTCGACGCCACCTTCTCGGCCCGGCCCTCGCTCTCGGGCGGCACCGAGGTGCACCTCGCCCCGCTGGGGCGGATCTCGCTCGACTCGCACCGGGGGCCGCTCGGTCTCGACCTGCGGGTCGACGAGCTCCAGCCCGACGAGGCCCGGGCCATCGCCGAGGACCCGACGATGCTGGAGGGGCTGGAGGGCGAGCTCGACGACGAGGTCCGCTCGGCGGTGCGGCGGCTGGCGCTGCGGATCGTCGTCACCGCCGCCCTGGGCGGGGCGCTGCTGTCGGGGCTGCGCCGGTTCCGGCCGCGGGAGGTGCTGGTCGGCGGGCTGGTGGCGGTGCTGGCGGTGGGCGGGTCGATGGGCGTCGCCGCCCACACGTGGCGGGCCGAGAGCCTGGCCGAGCCCCGCTACTCGGGCGTGCTGGCCCTCGCCCCCACGGCGGTGGGCGACGCCCGCGACGTGATCGACAAGCTCGACGACTACAGCGCTCAGCTGGCCGGGCTGGTCGAGAACGTGGCCGTGCTCTACCAGGCCGGCGAGTCGGTGCGGTCGTTCCAGCGCGACGACGGCACCGTGGCCGTCCTCCACGTCAGCGACATCCACCTCAACCCGCAGGCGTTCACGATGATCAGCGAGCTGGTCGATCAGTTCGCCATCGACGTGGTGGTCGACACCGGCGACATCAACGACTGGGGCACCGAGCTGGAGGGCCGCTTCGCCTCGTTCATCGAGGACGTCGACGCCCCCTACGTCTACGTCCGGGGCAACCACGACTCGCAGGCGACCCAGCGGGCGGTGCGCCGCCAGGACAACGCCGTCGTCCTCGACGGCGACGCGACCACCGTCGCCGGGTTGCGCATCTGGGGGATCGGCGACCCCCGCTTCACCCCCGACAAGTCGCGGGCCGGCAGCGGCGAGGACGAGCAGCAGGTCGCCGACGACTTCGCCGCCGAGACGGCCACCGACCTGGCGGTGGCCGACGAGGACCAGCCGGTCGACATCGCCCTGGTCCACGACCCCCGCACCGCGGCCGACCTCGGGGGCCTGGTGCCGCTGGTGCTGGCCGGCCACCGCCACCGGCGGGCGGTCGAGGACCTGGGCGACGGCACCCAGCTGCGGGTCGAGGGCTCGACCGGGGGCGCCGGGCTCCGCAGCCTCCAGAAGGAGGACCCGGTGCCGCTCCAGGCCTCGATCCTCTACCTCGACCGGGCCGACGGCACCCTGCTGGCGGTCGACGGGATCACCGTCGCCGGCGTGACCCAGAGCGACGTCCGCATCGAGCGCGAGGTCATCCCCCCGCCCGACGAGGACGGCGGCTAGCCCGGAGGGCGGCGGTGGCCTCGGAGACGGGGGCGCCGAGGAGGGCGGTCACCAGGTCGACCAGGTCGCTGGTGAAGAGGCGGTCGCCCCGGTGGGGGCCGGTCCGGGCCCGCTGGGCCAGCTCGCCCACGGTGAAGCGGTAGGCGGCGAAGCGGCGGTGGAGGGCGACGGCCTCGGGGGCGATCACCTCGGCGGCGAGCGCCCGCCAGCGGTACATGCTGTCGGCCGGGTCCTCCAGGCTGGCCGGGGAGATGGCGGGCCGCGGCCGGTTGACCAGGTCGGCGACGATCTGGAGGTGCTCGGGGCCGCCGGGCGGGTCGGCCAACCGGGCCGCCAGCGGGCGGACGAGGGTCGAGGCCAGGGCGTCGAGCCCCAGCCGGCCCCGGGCCTCCTCGGCGTCGAGGAGGGCGTGGCGGGCGATCTCGACGGCGTGGTGGTGGGGGGCGAGGACGGCCCGCACCAGGCCGGCCCGGTCGCCGAAGTGGTACTGGAGGGCGGTGGCGTTGCGGGCGCCCGCCTCTCGCCCGATCTCGCGCAGGCTGACCGTGTCGACGCCCTGGGCGGCGAAGAGGCGCGAGGCGGCGGCGACCAGCCGGTACCGGGTCCCGGGGGTGTCGGTGTCGCTCACCTGGTGCGCGCGCCTTGACATCTCATGCACATGCATTACAGCATCTCGCCCCATGGCCATCGACTTCACGCTCGAACCCGAGGTCGAGGAGCTCCGGCTCCGCGTCCGCACCTTCGTCGACGAGGTGGTGAAGCCGGGCGAGGCCCAGATCGGGGCGCTCGACACCGGCGTCGAGCGCGACGAGTACATCCGGATCCTGCTGGAGATGCGGGGCAAGGCGGTCGAGGCCGGGATGTGGCTCCCCCACATGCCCACCGAGTGGGGCGGAATGGGGCTCGGCCACGTCGGGCTGGCCATGGTCCAGGCCGAGGCGGCCAAGTCGAGCTGGGGGCCGTGGGTGATGAACTGCCAGGCCCCCGACGAGGGGAACATGCACACCCTCCTCCACTGGGGCACCGACGCCCAGAAGGAGAAGTACCTCAAGCCGCTGTGCAAGGGCACGCAGATGAGCTGCTTCGCCATGACCGAGCCCGAGGTGGCCGGCTCGGACCCGACCCTGATCCAGACCCACGCCTACGAGGACGGCGACGAGTGGGTGATCAACGGGCACAAGTGGTTCATCTCCAACGCCCACCGGGCCAGCTTCGCCATCCTCGTGGCCCGCACCGAGGACGACCCCGACCTCCCGCAGGCGGCCAACTCGGCCTTCATCGTCGACATCCCCAGCGAGGGCTGGACCGAGGTCCGCCAGATCGAGACGATGCACGGCTCGACCGGCCACAGCGAGATCCGCATCGAGGACCTGCGGGTCCACAAGGACCAGATGCTCGGGGGCCGGGGCCAGGGCCACCTGCTCGGCCAGTACCGCCTCGGGCCGGCCCGCCTGGCCCACTGCATGCGCTGGATCGCCCAGGCCGAGACCGCCCTCGACATGATGGTCGAGCGCTCGCTCGACCGCTACGCCCACGGCTCGCTGCTCGCCGAGAAGCAGGGCATCCAGTGGATGATCGCCGACTCCACCATGGAGCTGTACCAGGCGAAGCTGATGGTGCTCCACGCCGCCTCGAAGATCGACGCCGCCGCCACGGACAGCACCGTCGACTTCAAGTCCGAGGTCTCGATGGCCAAGCACTTCGTGGCCAACATGCTCGGTCGGGTGATCGACCGGTCGATCCAGGTCCACGGCGCCCTCGGCTACTCGACCGACACCCCGCTGGCCCACATGTACCAGCACGCCCGCTGGGCCCGGTTCGCCGACGGCGCCGACGAGGTCCACCAGATGCGGATCGCCCAGCGCACCATCGCCGCCTGGAAGGACCACGGCTCGACCCGCACCGCCACCGGCGACCTCCCGCTGTAGCCGGCCGTTTCCCCCTCCCGCCGCCCGGGGTACCGTGGCGCTCGGTGACAACGTACGACTCCTTCTACGACCAGATCCCGGTGCCACCGGAGCTGGCCGAGGAAGTCGCACGGCGACGCGCCTGGGGCGCCGATCGGCACGACGAGGTGTGGGATGGCGAGTACTTCATGTCACCGTGGCCTTCAGGACGACATGCACTGATCGATGCGGAGGTCGCAGCGGCCATCCGGCCGTACGCGAAGCGGGTCGGCCTGCACATCTCGACCGCGTTCAACCTCGGCTCCAAGCCGGGCGACTTCCGGGTGCCGGACCTAGGAGTGCACCGCACGCGGGAGCTCGGCGTGTGGAACGCCACCGCGGCGATCGTGGTCGAGGTGCTGTCGCCGGGGGACCGGGCGTGGGAGAAGCTGGGCTTCTACGCCGAGCACCACGTCGACGAGGTGGTGATGGCCGACCCCGAGGAGCGGACCGTGGTCTGGCTGGCCCGGCGGGGCGACACCTACGTCGAGGTCACCCGGAGCGAGGTGCTCGACGTGGATGTGGCCGAGGTCGCCGGGCAGGTCGACTGGCGCTAGCCCGCCGAGGGCTCCAAGGGTGGGGTGGGGAGGGAGAGGACGGTGGTCTCGGCGCCGCCGTCGACCTCGACGACCTTGCCGGTGACCCAGGCGCCGGCGGGGGAGCAGAGCCAGAGGGCGGCCGCTGCGATGTCCTCCGGGTCGCCGGCCCGGCCCATCGGGGTGCCACCCTCCAGGGCGGCGCGCATCCCCTCGTCCTGGAGCACGACGTCGAGGGACCGGGTGGCGACGGCCCCGACCGACAGGGCGTTGACCCGGACCCGGGGGGCCCACTCGACGGCGAGCGAGGTGGTGACCTTGTTGAGCGCCGCCTTGGCCGTGCCGTAGGCGGTGAAGCCGGGGACGACCTGCTGGCTCGAGCGCGACGAGATGTTGAGGATCGCCCCCTCGCCGGCGGTGTCGACCATGGCCCGGGCCGCCGCCTTGGCCAGCAGGAAGGGCTGGACGGCGTTGAACTTGAAGGCCCGCTCCATGAACCCGGCGCTGGTGTCCATGGCCGCCCGGGGTGGGGTGCCGCCGGCGTTGTTGACGGCGATGTCGATCCGGCCGAGCTCGGCGACGGCCCGGTCGACCAGCCCGACGAGGGAGTCGTCGTCCATCACGTCGGCGGGGGCGGCCACCGCCCGGCGCCCGAGGGCGGCGATCTCGGCGGCGACGGCCTCGACGTCGTCGGGGGTGCGGGCCGAGACGACCACGTCGGCGCCGGCCTCGGCGAAGGCGAGGGCGCAAGCGCGGCCGATGCCCTGGCCGCTGCCGGTCACCAGGGCCACCTTCCCGTCGAGGCGGAAGCGGTCGAGGATCACGGGGGCCTCCCGGGCCGGACGTCGGACAGACCTGACGGAGCGTCAGGTGCGGGACCCTAGGTCGTCGACCCGGGACCGCGACGAGGCCCCGGGCCCCGTGGCGAACCGGTGTCACCGCGGGCACCGGCCATGGCGCCTGGTGACACCGGTTGGGTGGGGTCAGGTGAGGTTGGCCCGGCCGACGACGTAGCAGGCGATCCCGGCGGCGACGCCGACGTTGAGCGAGTCGACCCCGACGGCGAGCGGGATCCGGGCCCGGACGTCGGCGGCGGCCTCGGTGGCGGCGGTGAGGCCGGGGCCCTCGGAGCCGAGCACCATGGCGACCCGGGCGTCGGGCGCCAGGTCGTCGGCCCAGGCGTGGAGGTCGACGGCGTCGGGCGCCGGGGTCAGGGCCACGACGGTGAACCCGGCGGCCCGCAGCGGGGCCAGCCCGTCGGGCAGCCGCTCCAGCCGGGCGTGGGGCACACCGAAGCCGAGCCCCATCGAGGACCGGTTGGCCCGCCGGTACAGCGGGTCGCACGACGTCGGGTCGATCAGCAGGGCGTCGATCCCGAGGGCCGCCGAGCTGCGGAGGATCACGCCCATGTTGGTGGGGTTGACCACGTTCTCGGCCACGATGACCCGGCGCACGCCGTCGGCGGCCAGCACCTCCTCGGGGGTGGGGAGGGGCCGGCGGGCCATGGCCACGAGCGTCCCCCGGTGCATCTGGTACCCGGTGACGGCCTCGACGACGACGGGCCCGACCCGGTGGACGGGCACGTCGTCGGGCAGCCCCGGGGGCATGGGCCCGGTCCAGGTGGCCTCGACCATCACCGACAGGGCCCGGTAGCCGGCGGCGAGGGCCCGCCCGGTCACCAGCTCGCCCTCGGTGACGAACACGCCCTCCATGTCGCCGCCCGGCTCCTCCCGCCGTCGGCGCAGGTCGTGGTCGCGCAGCCCCATGTAGACGGCGAGCCGCGGGTCGGCCGGATCGTCGATGACCTCGTCGCCGGGCACGGCGTCGTCAGGCGGAGTGCTCGGCCAGGGTGATGCCGACCTCGGTGACGTCGGCGGCGGTGCCGGGCTCGTCGAGCGCCGGGTCGTCGTCCCGGTCCGGGTCGGCCGCCCCCCGGGCGTGGCTGATGCGCGAGGCCACGATGGCGACGCCGGCGGCGACCACGTTGCCGATCAGCCACGAGATGCTGGCGCCGTCGGTGCCGCTCGGGGTCAGGCCGCCCTCGGGCACGAGCAGGAGGGCGGGGATGACGATGGCGGCGGTGAGGGTGAGCGTGATCGCCACCGTCGCCGCGTGGCGGTGGAGGATGCGGACCTCCGACAGCAGCAGCGAGGTGATCGCCCAGGGCACCCCGGCGGCGACCATGGCCGGCAGGACCTTGGCCGCGTCGGCGTAGCCGTCGCCGTACACGGCGGTGACCACGTCGCGGCCGATGGCGGTGACGACGGCGCCGGCGACCATCAGGGCCAGGGCCAGCACCATGGCCAGCCGGACCTGCGAGCGCAGGTGGGCCCCGTCGCGCCCGCCCTCGGCCAGCAGGGCCTGGCCCAGCGCGGTGGGGACGTAGAAGGCGACGGCGACGATGCCCCAGGCCACGTTGAAGCTGGCGTAGCTCTCGGAGCTGACCGAGGCCAGGACGATCACCGGGAGGGCGAAGTAGGGGGCCTGGTAGGCGAGGGTCGAGAGGTAGTTGACCGCCGAGTAGCGCACCGCCTGGACCAGCGCCGCCGGGCGGGGCCCGAGCCGCATCCGGCCGCCGGCGAAGCGGGGGGCGAGGAAGGCGCCGACGAAGCCCGAGAGGGCGACCGGCCCGGAGGAGAAGAGGAACAGCCACAGGGCCCGGTGGCCGTGGTCGCGGGCGAGGAAGAGCAGCGGGAACCGGACCAGCCCGACCATGGTGATGCGGATCATCACCAGGTTCCAGCGCCGCGCCGTCATGCAGCGGACGTCGGCGATCATCGAGAGGGCGGCGCCGACCGTGGTGGCGGCGAAGACCAGCGGTCCGAGGGCGCCGTGCCAGTCGGTGAGGACGTCGGTGGCGTTGGAGTGGAGGACGGCGACGTAGCCCAGCCCGAGCAGGCCGGCGACGACCGACGTGGCGATCACCGCCCAGGTGAAGGTGGTGTCGGAGTCGTCGTCGCGGTTGGCGGCGTAGCGGGCCAGCGCCACCGGGAGGCCGAGGCTGGCCAGGTAGGTGACGAACAGGACCGACTGCGAGAGCTTGGCCGCGCTGCCGACGTCGGCCTCGGTGTCGAGCTTGGCCGCGATCAGCCAGAAGACGGCGCCCGAGCCGGCCTGGATGGCCGCCCCGATCACGAGCATGGCGGAGCCCTGGAGGAGGTGGCGGTGCCCCTTGGCCCGCTTCAGGCGCGCCGTCGCGATCCCGGTTGCCACAAGGACGGAAGGCTACCGGTCACCCGTCACGCGATCGTCATCCCCCGGGGCCGGGGGTGGCGTCCGTCGATCCTTGACCGGCTGGTCAAGGGTGACGGGTAGCCTCCGCCGGTGGCCGAGACCGACCCCTCCCACCTGCCGCGGGCCCGCCTGGCGTCGGAGCCGCCGCCCGCCGGCGTCGAGCACGCCTACCCGGGCGCCGTCCGCCCCGACCGCCACCGCTGGGTCGAGAGCCACGGCCTCCGCCTGAGCGTCTGGGAGTGGGGTGACGAGGCGGCGCCGCCGATCCTCTTCGCCCACGGCGGCTTCGACTTCGCCGGCACCTTCGACGGGCTGGCGCCGCTGGTGGCCGAGGCCGGCTGGCGGGTCGTCTCCTGGGACCAGCGGGGCCACGGCGACTCCGAGCACCCGACCCTCTACTCGTGGGAGGCCGACGTCCGCGACGCGGCCGCCGTGATGGCCACCCTCGGGTCGGCCCCGATGCCGATCCTCGGCCACAGCAAGGGCGGGGCCCTGATCCTCCAGCTGGCCGAGTCCTGCCCGCACATGGTCAGCCACGTGGTCAACCTCGACGGCATGCCGTCGGACCGCAGCTGGCCCGACGTGCCCGACACCCAGCGGGTGCGGATGCGCCAGAAGGAGACCGAGGCCTGGCTCGACCACCGGCGCCGGGCCGGCGACAAGGCCCGCCGTCCCGGCACCCTCGACGAGCTGGCCGAGCGGCGCCGCAAGATGAACCCCCGGCTCGACCCGGCGTGGCTGCGCTACCTGGTGCCGATCGGGGCCGAGCGGGCCGACGACGGCTGGCGCTGGAAGATCGACCCGACCCTGCGGATGGGGGGCTTCGGCCCGTGGCGGCCCGAGTGGTCGATGTGGCGCCTGCCCAGCCTGGGGATGCCGACCCTCTGCGTCCTCGGCCGCGAGATCGAGGTGATGGGCTGGGGCACGCTCCCCGAGGACGTCGTCCCCGCCCTGCCCCCCGGGGGCCGGTTCGTCGGGCTGGAGGGCGTGGGCCACTTCGTCCACATCGAGCAGCCCCGGATGGTGGCCGACCTGGTCCTGGAGCACGTCTCGTGAGCGGCCCGGTGATGCTGCGCCACAACCGGGTCGAGCTCGCCCTCCACCCGCTGCGGGCCGCGGTCGACGAGACCCACCCGCTGCTCGTGCTGCACGGCCTGGGCGAGCGCACCCCGCCGATCGCCCCGGCCTGGACCGACGGCTGGCCCGGCCCGGTCTGGGGCCTCGACCTCACCGGCCACGGCGCCTCCAGCCCGTCGCGGGGCGGGGGCTACACGGCCGAGATCCTGATGGCCGACGTGGCCATCGCCGCCGAGCACCTGGGCCCGGTGACCGTGGTGGGCCGGGGCCTCGGCGCCTACGTCGCCCTGCTCGCCGCCGGGGCCTGCCCGGCGATCGTGCGGGGGGCGATCCTGCTCGACGGGCCCGGCCTGGCCGGGGGTGGCCCGGCGCCGGGCTCGCCGATGGTGATCGCCGAGGCGGTGCTGCCGGCGGGCCCGCCCGACCCCTTCGCCCTGGTCGAGCTGACCCGCGACGTCCGCCCGCCGGACTACGCCCTGTCGTGGGTCCACCAGGCGGTCGAGGTGTCCGACCTCGACACCCCGCTGGCCGTCGCCGCCCGGGTCCGCCCGCCGTGGCTGGCCGCCGTGGCCGCCTCGCCCGGCGTCGCCGACATCACCCTCGACGAGGCGCTCACCCTCTACTCGACGCCCCCCGCCTGACGCCACCCCCCCCGAACTCGGCGGGAGATGTGACACCCCGGTGTCGCATTCCCCGCCGAGTTCGGGGCGGCGGTGTCAGGTCTGGCGCTCGAGGACCTCGAGGAGGTCGGCCTCGGCCATCGGCATGCCCAGCAGCCAGCCCTGGGCCGAGTCGCAGCCGAGGGCCCGCAGCCGGTCGAGCTGGATCTGCTCCTCGACCCCCTCGGCCACCGCGCTCAGCCCGAGGGCGTGGGCCAGGTCGATCACGGCGGCGACGATGGCCTCGTCCTCGGTGTCGCGCCCGAGCCCGGCCACGAAGGACTTGTCGATCTTGAGCACGTCGACCGGGAACTGGCGCAGGTAGCGCAGCGACGACCAGCCCGTGCCGAAGTCGTCGACGGCGACGTGGACGCCGAGGTCCTGCATCTTGCCGAGGGCCAGGCCCGAGACCTCGACGTCCATCAGGTCGGTCTCGGTGATCTCCAGCACCAGGGCGCCCTGGGGGAGGCCGGTCTCGTCGAGGATGGCGGCCACGTCGTCGAGCAGGTGGGGCGACGCCAGCTGGCGGGCCGAGATGTTGACGCTCATGACCAGGCCGCCGAAGCGCTCGGGGAACAGGCCCCGGAAGCGGGCCAGGGCGTGGGCCGCGGTCGAGGTGATCCAGCTCCCGATGGGGACGATCAGCCCGGTCTCCTCGGCGATGGGGAGGAAGTCGCCGGGGGTCAGGATCCCCCGCTCGGGGTGCTCCCAGCGCACGAGGCACTCGACGCCGTTGACCGCCCCGGTGCGGAGGTCGATCTGCGGTTGGTAGACGAGCCGCATCTCGTGGCGGTCGAGGGCCCGGCGCAGGCCCTGCTCCAGCTCCAGCCGGTCGACCACCTGGACGTGCATGGCGGTGTCGAAGACCTCGGTGCGCGACCGGCCCCGGGCCTTGGCCTGGTACATCGCCGCGTCCGAGTCGCGCATCAGCGACTCGGCCGCGTGGCTCCCGTCGGTGCTGGCCACGCCGATCGACACCGTCACCGTGACCTCGGTGCCCTCCAGCTCCAGCGGCCGGGCCACCGCCGCCTCCACCCGGGTGGCGATGTCGACCGCCTCGCGCCGGTCGGCCAGGTCCTCGCAGAGCACGGCGAACTCGTCGCCGCCGAAGCGGGCCACGGTGTCGCCGGGGCGGACGGTGCCCTCGATGCGGCTGGCCACCTCGACCAGCAGGGCGTCGCCGGCGGCGTGGCCCAGGCTGTCGTTGACGATCTTGAAGTTGTCGAGGTCGAGGAAGAGCACGGCGGCGAGGGTGCCCTGGCGCCCGGCCCGGGCCACGGCGACGCGCAGCCGGTCGAGCAGGAGGGTGCGGTTGGGCAGGCCGGTCAGCGGGTCGTGGGTGGCCTGGTGCTCGAGCTGGTCCTCGAAGGCCTTCCGCTCGCTGATGTCGCGGGCGACGACGGCGACGCTGTCGAGCCGGCCGTCGTCGTCGCGCAGCGCCACCATCACCACCGACAGCGGGACGGCGTCGCCCTCGGCGTCGTGGACGGCCAGCTCGCCCTCCCACAGCCCGGCGGCGTCGAGGGCGGGGCCCACCTCGGTGACGACCCGGTGGCGCACCCACGGCGGGACCCGGGCGGCGACGGCGTCGAGGTCGGCCTCGGTGGCGTCGATCCCGAGCAGGGCCAGCCCGGCCCGGTTGAGCGAGACCCGGTCGTCGGCCAGGGTCAGCATGCCGACCAGGTCGGTCGACGCCTCCAGCGCCATCGACAGCCGCTGGCGGGCGGTCTCGGCCGCCACCTCGCGGGACACGTCGCGGATCGTGAAGATGAAGCCCTCGACGTCGGGGTCCGACGACAGGTCGGCGAACCGGACGTCGAGGTGGCGCCACGCGCCGTCGGCGTCGGGGGCCCGGACCGAGAACGGCTCGGCCGACGGGGTCTCGCCCCGGGTCCCGCCGGCGACGGCGGCGCGGGCCCGGTCGACGTCGTCGGGGTGGACGAGGGTCTCGGCCGGCATCCCCACCAGGGCCTCGGGCGGATGGCCGAGGACGGTCTCGACCGAGGGGCTGATCCAGCGGATGCGGGCGTCGGCGGCGACGACGACGATGACGTCGGAGGAGTAGCCGACCAGCTTGCGGAAGCGTCGTTCGGCCGGGCTCGTCCCGCTCGGCGGTGGGGTCACCGTCTCCACACCTCCTCTCGCTCGGGCGCCGGGCCGATCAGGATAGGCAATCGTCGCCGGCACGGAAGGTGACCTCTCGACCACGGGACGAAGCGGCCGGGGAGGGGGCACCGTGGACACCGATGGGCGGGTGGCGGCCGCCGCCAGCGGCAAGACTGACCGGCGGCCGGGAGCGCCCCGGCCCGACGACGAGAGCCGGAGCCATGGACCGACCGCCCGCTGCGCCAGGACCGTCGGGGGGTCACGACGCCACCCAGTCCTTCCCGGCCGGCGGCGCCCCACCCCCGCCCCCCACCGACCCTCCCGCCCCGCCCGGGCCCCCGCCCGGGTCCGCCCCGTCGCCTGCCGCGCCACCGCCTGGGTCGGGCCCGGTGCCCGAGGGCTCCCCGGCCCAGCCCGCCCCGCCCCCCACCGGGCCCCCGGCCGGGGCCGGTGCCACGCCCGGGTACGGCCCGGGGACCGGTGCCGCGGCGGGGTACGGGTACGGCCCGTCGTCCGCTGGCGGCGCGGCCGAGGGGGACGTCACCCGGGTGGCGGCGGCGGCCGGTGGATCGGGGTACGGGTACGGCGGGCCCGGTCCGGCGGCTCCGCCGGTGGCGGGACGGCCGCTGCGGGGCCGGATCCTGGGGCGAGCGCTGCTGGTGCTCGTGGTGATCGGGGCGCTGGCGGGGACGACGGCGTGGGGGTTCGTCAACCGGTCGAGCGCCGAGCGTTGGAAGGAGCGCAGCGAGGCGGCCGACGCCGACCTGCGCGAGGCGCTCGATCGGGTCGAGGTCACCCAGGCCGATCTGGAGGACGCCCGCACCCGGCTGCGCGAGCTGGCCAACGAGAAGGCGGGGGAGACCGACCGCAACCGGATCCTCTCGGAGATCGTGGCCCAGGCCCCCGAGGTCACCGCCGCCCTGGCCGAGTGCCAGCAGGAGACCACGATCCTGGCCAACGACATCCTCTCCACCCGGGGCGACCCCGCCGCCGACGTCGCCGGCCTCCAGGACCGTGTCGACGACGTCAACCAGATCTGCGCCGCCGCCCTCGACCAGGCCCAGGAGCTGGAGGCGTCGATCGAGGCGCTCGGCATCTGATGCGCGCCGCCCTGCTGGTCCTGGTCGCCCTGCTGGTGGGGACCGGCTGCGTCGCCCCGCCGAGCGAGCCCGAGGTCGACACCGCCGCCATCGACGCCCCGGTCGAGGTCGACCCCGGCCTCTACACCGTCCGCATCCGCAGCCAGACCTGCGAGGGCCTGGGGGTCGGGTCGGGCTTCCTGATCGACGGGACGACGATCGTGACCAACCGCCACGTGGTCGAGGGGGCCGACACCCTCGAGGTCGAGACCTCGGAGGGCGAGAGCCTCCGCGTCGACGTGGCCAACCAGGGCCTGCTGGCCGACCTGGCCGTGGTCCGGCTGGCGTCGTCGATGGAGGACGTGATGGGGGAGGGGGCGCCGCACGCCACCCTGGCCCCGGTCAACCCGGAGCCGGGCGACGAGATCCGGGCCTTCGGCTACCCCGAGGGCGGTGTCCTGACCGTGACCGAGGGGGTGGTCGAGGACTACATCGCCGACCCGCAGCTGGGGAACCTGTCGAAGGTCATCCGCTCCGACGTCGAGATCCACCCGGGCAACAGCGGGGGGCCGGCGATCAACGAGCGCAACGAGGTCGTCGGGGTCGTCTACGCCATCGAGGTGGCGACCGAGGCGTCGCTGATCGTCCCGGTCGACACCCTCCAGCGGCTGCTGACCGACGACGAGGGCGTCGAGACGGTCCGGGGCTGCTGACGGCACCCACCATTCCACTGACTTGATGGTCAGGGAAATCCGCCCGTAGGGTCCGGCGATGGCCGCCGCCCCGACCCCCCGCGTGACCGAGATGGTCGCCGCCATGACCCTCGACGAGAAGGCCGGGCTGACCGCCGGCGTCGACTTCTGGTCGACCCTCCCGGTGCCCCGGGTCGGGCTGCCCCGGGTCCGGGTGACCGATGGGCCCAACGGCGCCCGGGGCCCGGTCACCCGGGGCGAGGGCGGGCTGCGGTCGGTCTGCGTCCCCTGCGGCACCGCCCTCGGCGCGTCGTGGGACGTCGACCTGCTCGAGCGGGTCGGCGTCCTCCTCGGCACCGAGGCCCGCCGCAAGGCCTGCCGGGTGCTGCTGGCCCCGACGGTCAACATCCACCGCTCGCCCCTCGCCGGCCGCAACTTCGAGTGCTACTCGGAGGACCCCCTCCTCTCGGGCCGGGCCGCCGCCGCCCTGATCAAGGGCGTCCAGGCCCAGGACGTGGCCACCACGGTCAAGCACCTCGTCGCCAACGACGCCGAGCACCAGCGCACCTCGATGAGCTCCGACGTCGACGAGCGCACCCTGCGGGAGATCTACCTCCTGCCCTTCGAGCTGGCGATCCGCGAGGGCGGGAGCCTCGGCGTCATGACCAGCTACAACCGGCTCAACGGCATCTGGTGCACCGAGGACCAGGCGCTGCTCCAGGGGATCCTGCGCGACGAGTGGGGCTTCGAGGGCTTCGTCATCACCGACTGGTACGGCGTCACCACCACCGAGGTCTCGCCCGCCGCCGGCGTCGACCTGGAGATGCCGGGGCCGGGCCGGGCCTTCGGCGCCCCGCTGGCCGAGGCGGTCCGGGCCGGCACCGTGGCCGAGGCCGACGTCGACGCCCAGGTGACCCGGCTGCTGTCGGTCTTCGAGCGGGTCGGTGCCCTCGACGACACCGGCGAGGAGGAGCCCGGCTCGGCCGACGAGCCCGCCGACCGCGAGCTGGCCCGCGAGGCGGCCGTCGCCGGCACCGTCCTGCTCGCCAACGACGGCACCCTGCCGCTCGACCGATCCGCCCTGCGCCGCGTCGCCGTCATCGGCCCCAACGCCGACAAGGCGGTGATCATGGGCGGTGGCTCGTCGCATGTCGAGCCCTTCGCCGTGCGCACCCCGCTGGAGGGGCTGGTCGCCCATCTCGGCGCCGGGGTCGAGGTCGTCCACGAGCCTGGCGTCGACATCACCCGCGGGGCCCCGACGCTCAAGGGCGAGGTGGCGGTCAGCTACCACGCCGGGGCCGAGCCCGGCGGCGAGGTGGTGCGGACCGAGCGGCTGACCGCCACCCAGCTGCTCAGCTTCGGCCCGCCCACCGACGTCCCGGTGCCCTTCACCGCCCGGGCCACGTGCACCTTCACCCCCGAGCGCACCGGGCCGCACCTGTTCACCCTGGCCCAGGCGGGTGGGGCCCGGCTGACCGTCGGCGGCACCGTCGTGATCGACGGCATCGCCACCCCGCTGCCCGCCGGTCGCTCGTTCATGGGCTTCGGCAGCAAGGAGGCGCGGGAGTCGGTCGAGCTCGTCGCCGGCGAGCCCGTCGAGGTGGCGATCGACTACACGTCGGGCCCGGCCCTCGGCGGCGTCTACGGCGCCAAGGTCGGCGTCCGGCCCCTGCTGCCCGCCGACGCCGTCGACCGGGCCGTCGCCGCCGCGGCCGCCGCCGACGTCGCCGTCGTGGTCGTCGGCACCGACGACGAGTGGGAGTCCGAGGGCTTCGACCGCCGCTCGATGGACCTGCCCGGCGAGCAGGACGCCCTGATCCGCTCGGTGGCGGCGGCCAACCCCCGCACCGTCGTCGTCGTCAACGCCGGCGCCCCGGTCACCATGGGGTGGGTCGACGACGTCGCCGCCGTCGTCCAGCTCTGGTTCGGTGGCCAGGCCATGGCCGAGGCGCTGGCCGAGGTCCTCACCGGCGACGCCGAGCCCGGCGGCCGGCTGCCGACCACCATCCCCGAGCGGCTGGAGCACAACCCGTCGTGGGGCACCTTCCCCGGCGACCACGACCACCTCCGCTACGGCGAGGGCGTCTTCGTCGGGTACCGCTGGTACCAGAGCCGGCACCTGCCGGTGCGGTTCCCGTTCGGCCACGGGCTCTCGTACGCGACGTTCACGATCGGCGCGCCGACGGTGGCGCCGTCGTTCACCACCGGTGGCTCGCTGGTGGTCGAGGTCCCGGTCACCAACGCCGGGGACCGCTCGGGGAGCGAGGTCGTCCAGCTCTACGTCGCCCCGCCCGAGCGCACCGAGGTGCCCCGGCCGGTGCAGGAGCTCAAGGCCTTCGCCAAGGTCCACCTGGCGCCGGGCGCCTCGACCGTCGTGCGGCTGGAGCTCGACGACCGGGCCTTTGCCTGGTGGGACACCGGCACCGAGGGCCACGCCGCCGTGGTCGACCGGCTCCCGCTCAAGCCCCCGGGGATGGCCGCCGAGGTGCGGGCCCCGGGCTGGCGGGTCGAGCCCGGCACCTACACCCTGCGCATCGGCCGGTCGTCCGAGGACATCGCCCACGCCGTCCCGGTCACCGTCTCCTGATCCGTTCTGTCAACCCCCGTGGACCGTGGCGGTGCACGGGGATTGACAGAACGGGGGGTCAGGCGGCCTGGAGGATGTGGACGCCGCAGGCGGAGCCGAGGCCGATCACGTGGGCCAGGCCGACCCGCGCCCCCTCGATCTGGCGGTCGCCGGCCTCGCCCCGGAGGTGGTGGCAGATCTCCCAGATGTTGGCGATGCCCGTGGCCGAGATCGGGTGGCCCTTCGACTGGAGCCCGCCCGAGACGTTGACCGGGATGCGGCCGTCGCGCCACGTCGCCCCCGACGCGAACAGGTCGACGGCGCCGCCCGGTTCGCACAGCCGGAGGTTGTCGTAGTGGACCAGCTCGGCGGTGGCGAAGCAGTCGTGCAGCTCGACCAGGTCGAGGTCCTCGGGGCCGATGCCGGCCGCCTCGTAGGCCTGCGTGGCCGCGGCCCGGGTGAGCGTGTTGACGTCGGGGAGCACCTGGCAGCCCTCGGTCCACGGGTCCGACGTCAGCACCGAGGCCGAGATCTTGACCGCCCGGGCCCGCTGCGCGTCGCTCATCGACGCCAGCCGCTCGCCGGTGACGACCACGGCCGCCGCCGCCCCGTCGCAGTTGGCCGAGCACATGGGTCGGGTGTTCGGGTAGGCCACCATGTGGTCGCCCATGATCTGCTCGAGGCTCATCGCCTTGGTGTAGGCGGCCAGCGGGTTGAGCGTGCTGTGCGAGTGGTTCTTCTCGCTGATCTTGGCGAACAGCTCGAACGGGGCGCCGCCGTAGGCGTGCTCGTGGAGGTACTGCATCCCGATCTGGGCGAAGGTGCCGGGCATGGTGGCGGTGCCGATGCGCCCGTCGGTGGGGGCGATGGCGCCGGTGCGACCCCGCGGCGTCCACTCGTCGGAGGTCTCCTTGCGGCTCCCGCCGGCGAGCAGCCCGGCCCCGGCCAGCTTCTCGACGCCGACGGCGAGGCCGATCTCGCACTCGCCGGCCTTGAGGGCCATGATCGCCGTGCGCAGGGCCGTGGCCCCCGTGGCGCAGGCGTTGGACACGTTGTAGACGGGGATGCCGGTCTGCCCGATCTGCTTCTGGAGCCCCTGGCCGAAGCCGAGCCCCTGGCCCATCAGGTTGCCGGCGGCGAGCACGCCGATGTCGGCCATGGTGACCCCACCGTCGGCCAGCGCCGCGGTGGCCGCCTCGGCGCCGAGGTCGTAGGTGTCGAGCTCGGGGTGCTTCCCGAACTTCGTCATCGAGATGCCCAGGATGTAGATCTCGTCGCTCACGATGCTCCCTCGATCGGGGTGAAGCCGAAGCTGATGCCCTCGGCGCCGGTGGAGTCGGTGCCCATCGAGTACGTCGCCAGCCGGACCTTCTGGCCGAGGTGGACGTGCTCGGGGCTGGGGGTGACGTCGACGAGGTTGGCCTGGACCGTCGTGCCGTCGCAGTCGAGCGTGGCGGCGACGAAGGGCACGTCGACCCCGGGGGCGGCGAAGGTGACGATCGTGTAGGCCGCCACCGTGCCCTCGGTGGCCACGGCGACGTCGGTGAAGTCGGTGCCGAAGCACGACGCGCAGGCGTTGCGCCGGTCGAAGAACCGGGCCCCGCAGGCGGTGCACTCGTGGGCCCGCAGATGGGGCTCGGGATCGAGCACGAGGTAGTCGACGATGGGGACGTGGGTGCCCACGGGCGCCTCCGATTCTCTTGACCGATCGGTCAAGGTAGCCGACCGTCCGGTCGCCCGCAGGGGGACGGGGTGGTCAGCGGTGGCCGGTGGCGGCGCAGGTGACGCAGACCCGGGTGCCGGGGACGGCGAGGAGGCGCTCGTGACCGACCTCGCCGCCGCAGCCCCGGCAGGTGCCGAGGTCCTCGGGGGCGGCGAGGGCCTCGTCGAGGGCCGCCAGGCGGACCCGGGCCTCGGCGGCCAGCGAGGTCACCTGGGCCCGCTCGTAGGCGGTGGTGCCGTCGGGGTCGTGCTCGTCGTCGGGCGGCTCCAGGTCGGCCGTCGCCACCAGCTCGGCGAAGGTGCGCTCGAGGGCGGCCAGCCGGGCGGCCGTCTGGACCCGGTCCTCGGCCAGCCGGCGGGCCAGCGCGGCCCGGTCGACGTCGCTCAGACCCATGGTCCGACGGTACCGGCGTCTCCCCCCGAACGAACTCGGTGGGGAATCCGACACTCCGGTGTCGGATTCCCCGCCGAGTTCGCAGGGCGCCGCCGAGGTGGTGCGGGCCCTCAGACGACGGCGCGGTGGGTGAGCCGGCGGCCGCTCACCAGGCCGGTGGGGAGGGCCAGCACCCGGGTGGCCTCGCCGACCGGCCAGTGCGGGATGGCCGAGGCCGGGAGGGGCAGGTCCCCGGACTCGGGCTCGACCACCGAGGCCACCCCGGTCACGACCACGCTCCACCCCTCGTGGCCGATCGGGTCGACGTCGTCGACCTCGAAGGCGATGACCGCCCCGACGGTGGCGGCGTCGAGCTTCGACCCCACGCCGGTGCGGAAGAGCACCTGCTCGCCCACCAGGCGGTAGCTGACCGGGAGCACCGTCGGCAGGGCGCCGATCGACACGCCGACCCTCCCCACGTGGCTGGTGGCCAGGAGCGCCAGGCACTCGTCCCGTTCGAGCACCTCCAAGCCGTTGCGATCCGTCCTCATGGCCGTCATCGTCGCCCCCCGGCGGCGGGGGGCGTAGGGCCGAAGGTCACAACGGGGCGGGACGCCCGGTCGCTCAGCGCTCGGGGTGGCTCTGGCGCTCGGCGAGGCGGGCGGCGTAGACGGCAGCCTCGGTGCGCCGGCTCATCCCCATCTTGGTGAGCAGGTTCGACACGTAGTTCTTGACCGTCTTCTCGGCGAGGTGGATCTCCTCGGCGATCTGCCGGTTGGTGAGCCCGTCGGCCAGCAGGCCGAGGATCTTCCGCTCCTGCGGGCTGAGGTCGCGCAGCCGGGCGTCCTCCTCGGGGCCCCGGCGCAGCCGCTCGAGCACCCGGGTGGTGACCGCCGGGTCGAGCAGCGTCTCGCCCGCCGCCACCCGCCGGATCGACCGGACCAGCTCGCCACCCCGCACCTCCTTGAGCACGTACCCGGCGGCGCCGGCGACCACCGACTCGAACAGGGCCTCGTCGTCGGCGTACGAGGTCAGCATCAGGCAGGCGATCTCGGGGTGGGCCGAGCGGACGTCGCGGCACACCTCGACCCCGGTGCCGTCGGGGAGCCGGACGTCGAGCACGGCCACGTCGGGCTGGCAGGCGGGGATGCGGGCGATGGCCTCCGCCGCCGTGCCCGCCTCGCCGACGACGGTGAGGTCCTCCTCGATCTCCAGCAGCTCGCGCACGCCCCGGCGCACGATCTCGTGGTCGTCGAGCAGGAAGATGCGGGTCACCCGGGCATGATGCCCCTCCGAGGCCCGTTCGGGCGAGGGGCGCGACCTACTGTCGAGGCCGTGGACCGACCCTCCTTCGGAGCACACGCCGGCCCCGCCGCCCTGCGCCGCCTCCTCGACGCCGTGCTCAGCATCGGCTCCGACCTCGACCTCGAGAGCGTGCTCGAGCGGATCGTCGAGGCGGCCACCGACCTGGTCGGCGCCCGCTACGGCGCCCTCGGGGTGCTCGACGAGACGGGCTCCCGGCTCGACCGCTTCCTCACCGTCGGGATCGACGAGGAGACCCGGGCCGCCATCGGGCCGCTGCCCAAGGGGCACGGCATCCTCGGGCTGCTGATCGTCGACCCCAAGCCGATCCGCCTGCCCGACCTGCGCGAGCACCCCGACAGCTTCGGCTTCCCGCCCGGGCACCCGCCGATGAGGTCCTTCCTCGGGGTGCCGATCCGGGTGCGCGACCAGGTCTTCGGCAACCTCTACCTCTGCGATCGCAAGGGCGACGAGGTCTTCTCCGACGTCGACGAGGAGATGGCGGTGGCGCTGGCGGCGGCGGCCGGCATCGCCATCGACCAGGCCCGCCTCCACGCCCGGGTCGGCGAGCTGGTGCTGTTCGAGGACCGGGAGCGGATCGCCCGCGACCTCCACGACCGGGTGATCCAGCGGCTCTTCGCCACCGGGCTGAGCCTCCAGTCGGTGGCGGCGAGCGCGGTGCCGCCCGAGGTGTCCGAGCGGTTGTCGCGGGCGGTCGACGACCTCGACGAGACGGTGCGCGAGGTGCGCTCGGCCATCTTCGAGCTCCACACCGCCCGGGTGCCGGGCCGCAGCCTCCGCCAGGAGGTGCTCGCCGCCTGCACCGACGCCGGCCGGGCCCTCGGCTTCGAGCCCGTCGTCCGCTTCGACGGGCCGGTCGACGCCCGGGCCGACGACCGCCTCGCCGACCACCTGCTCGCCGTCCTCCGGGAGGCGTTGAGCAACGTCGCCCGCCACGCCCGGGCCACCAGCGCCGAGGTCGACCTGGCCGCCACCGCCGACCGGGTCGTCCTCACCGTGACCGACGACGGCGCCGGGATCGACTCCGACGCCCCCGCCGGCCACGGCCTGGCCAACATGCGCCGCCGGGCCGGCACCCTCGGCGGCGACCTCGCCGTCGACCCCGGCACCCCCACCGGCACCCGCCTCACCTGGTCCGTCCCCGCCTGAGCGGGGCGGGATCAGGGGGCGACGAGCACCGGGACGGGGCTGCGGCGGACCAGGTCGTGGACCGTGCTGCTGGTGACGGCCTGGACCGCCGAGCGGCGGCGGGAGCCGACCACGATGCAGCCGGCGCCGTCGGTCGCGGCCAGCAGCCCGGACACCGGGTCGCCCGCCGCCACCGGGTCGACCGTGGCGGTGACGCCCAGGCCACCGGCCTCGTCGACGGCGGCGGCGAGGACCTCGTCGGCGGCGACCCAGCCGAGCGGGTCGCTCGGCGCCGTCACCACGGTGGTGACCACCAGCTCGACCCCGAGGGCCTTCGCCCATCCGGCGGCGGCGGCCACGACCCCGCTGTCGCGCTCGCTGCCGTCGAGGGCGGCGACCACCGGCCGGCCCAGGTCGACCGGCTGGCGGCGGGGGCCGACCAGCAGCACCGGCGCCGTCGCCCGGCGGACCACGGCATCGGCCACGCTCCCGAGGACCAGGGCCCCCAGCCGGGTCCGGCCGTGGGTCGCCATGCAGACGATCTCGCCGGGCTCGGGCGTCCGGGCCAGGTGGCCGGCGACCGACGTGGTGGTCACGTCGACCCGGGTGGCGACCGCCGGCCCGCCCGACGGGCCCTCGGCCAGCGCCTCCAGGAACCGGTGCGGGTCGGCCAGCGGCACCGCCTGCGGGTCGACCGCCACCAGGGTGACGGTGGCGCCGGCCCGCTGGGCCAGCTCGGCGGCCACCTCGACGGCGGCCTCGGCGGCCCGGCCGTCCCCGTCGTCGGGGTCGACCGGCACCAGCACCGAGGTGATGCCGGCGGGATCGGGCAGGCCGCTCATCGTGCCCGCTCCTTGCGCAGGTGGACGACGCCGGCCCCGACCAGCAGCGCCATCCCGGCGCCGGCGGCGTAGGCGACGACCGAGGCGATCCCGGCGATCCGGCCGATGGTCGACCAGGCGTAGCTGGACAGCAGCAGCCCCCGCAGCGTCTCGCCCTTGAAGAGGGTGTCGCGCTGGGCCGTCAGCTCGTCGGCGGTGGCTTGCAGCTCGGCGATCTCGGCCTCGCTGGCCCCGCTCTCCCGGGCCTCCTCGACCGCGGCCCGGGCGCCCCGGTCGTCGATCTGGGCGTAGGTCTGGCCGTCGGCGATCCCCTCCAGGTGGCCCTCGATGTAGCTGGCGTAGGCCTCGGCGCCCTCGCCGGTGGTGACCTGCTCGCCGGCCCAGCGGACCAGGTCGTCACGCCCCTCGGCCCGCAGCGCGGCCTCGTCGGGGAAGAAGACCTGCTGCGAGGAGAGCTCGTCGTGGACGTAGTCGTCGCTGAACCCGGCGCCCCAGGTCAGGAGGCCGCCGGCGGTGACGAAGACCAGGGCGGCGACGACCCCGAAGCCGACCAGCACCCGGTCGATCGTCCGGCGGGTGAGGGTGATGACGGGCGTGGCGCTCGTGACCGGTCCGGCGCTGCGGGTGGTGCTCATGGTTCGCTCCTTCGGCTCCGAGGGACATCGACGTCCCTCGGGTTCGACCGTACGGAGACCCCGCCGGGGCCAGTAGGGCCATAGGTCCCGGGCCCTCGGGACCTGCGCCCGCCGGGGTGTCCGCCGGCTCAGGTCGGCGGGGGCGCATCGTCGAGCTGCTCGCGCAGGCGCCGGATCTCGGCGACGAGCTCGATGGTGACCCGGTCCATGGCGGTCAGCCGCTGGCGGGCATGGCGGTCGATGGCGGTCAGTCGGTGGTCGGTCAGTGCTGCCATGGACCGAACATACGCGCGAGAGGTGTTAACTGGCAATGGTCTCTTTTGACGAGCGATGACCGCGGCGCCCCGCCGACGTCGGTCTTCGCATGGACACCCGCACCGCTGAGACCGAGATCAGGACGCTCCTGGAGCGTTGGGTCGCCGCCGTCCACGCCGGCGAGATGGCGACGGTCCTCGCCGACCACGGCGACGACATCGTCATGTTCGACGTGCCCCCGCCCGACGACGGCATCCGGGGCCTCGCCGCCTACCGGGAGGCGTGGCCGCCGTTCTTCGCCTGGCAGGCGAGCGGCGCCTGCTTCGAGCTCGTCGCCCTCGACGTCACCGCCGGCACCGACGTCGCCTTCGCCCACGCCCTGCTCCGCTGTGGGACGGCCGAGGAGCTGGCCGCCCACCCCGAGCGGCGGCTCCGGCTCACCGTCGGCCTCGTCCACCGGGACGGGCGCTGGGTCGTGACCCACGAGCACCACTCGTTCCCCCTCAGGGACTGAGCACCTCGGTGGCGAGGAGACGACCGATGGCGAGGCTGGCCGTGGCCGCCGGCGACGGGGCGTTGAGCAGGTGGACGACCCGGGCCGAGCGGGTCGTCACGAAGTCGTCGACCAGGGCGCCCCGCCGGTCGACCAGCTGGGCCCGGATGCCCGACGGACCGGGCTCGAGGTCCTCGGGGCGCAGCGCCGGCAGGTAGGCCTGGAGCCGGCGGACGGCCCGGCGGCGCACCCGCTCCTCGACCAGCTCGCGGGCACCGGTGCCGACGTGGCGGGCGGCCAGCCGCCAGAACCCGCCGTAGGTGACGACGTCGCCCAGGTCGGCGGCCACCGGGCGCCGGTCGTAGGCCTCCCGGCCGAGGGCGAGCAGGGCGTTGGGCCCGGCCCACACCTCGCCGTCGACCCGCCGGGTGAAGTGGACGCCGAGGAAGGGGAAGCGGGGGTCGGGGACGGGGTAGAGGTTGCCCCGCACCAGGTCGCTCGCCTCCGGGCGCAACCGCAGGTAGGTCCCCCGGAACGGCACCACCCGGCTCCCCCGGGGCAGGGTCAGGGCGGCCAGCCGGTCGGCCTGGAGGCCCGCGCAGGTCACCACCCGGTCGGCCCGGTGCTCGTCGCCGCCGCCGGTCCGGACCGTGACACCGCCGGCCTCCTCGACGATGGCGGTGACCCGTCGGCCGGTCAGGACCGCGCCGCCGGCCACCTCGATCTCGCCGACCAGCGCCCGGCACACGCCGAGGAAGTCGACCACCCCGGTGGCGGGGGAGTGCAGCCCCCGGTGGCCGGCGGCGTGGGGCTCGATCTCGGCCATCTCGGCCGGGCCGACCTCGCGCAGCCCGGGCACCCCGTTGGCCCGGGCCCGGGCGGCCAGGGCGTCGAGGGCGGCGTCCTCGCTCCGGTCGAGGGCGACCACCAGCTTCCCGGTGCGGGCCCGGGCCACGCCGTGGTCGTCGGCGAAGCGCTCGATCTCCTCCCGCCCGGCGTGGCACAGCCGGGCCTTGAGCGACCCCGGCGCGTAGTAGATCCCGGCGTGGAGCACCCCCGAGCTGTGCGAGCTCTGGTGCTGGCCGACGTCGGCCTCCTTCTCCAGCACCGTGACCCGGCTGCCCGGCGCCGCCCGCAGCAGCTGGTGGGCCGTGGCCAGCCCGACGATCCCCCCGCCCACGACGATGACATCCACGTGGGTCGCCAGGGACTCGAACCCTGAACCAGCGGGTTAAAAGCCCGTTGCTCTGCCAGTTGAGCTAGCGACCCCAACCCCAGCGATCGTAGGGCGGTCCTCGCTGTCCGCCGTCCGCTCCTCGTCGGGGCCGCCGCGACCGACCCCAACCGCCGGGCGCGGAGGTGGCGTAGGGTGACGTGGAGCTGCCGGCGGAGGGCCGGTGGATCCATCACCGGAGGGGTGTCCCATGGGTGTGTTCGGGTCGAAGAAGGGCAAGGGCGGCGACCAGCAGCCGCTCCCCGACGTGGTGCGGATCAGCGCCGATCAGCCGGAGTGGCTCCCGCCCCGGATGCGCTCCGTCGCCGTCGGTGAGTACACGTTCCTGTGCCCGCGTTGTGATGCGTTCCCGAGCAACAAGTGGCCCGGGGAGGGGGGCGCCGTCGCGTCGGCCGAGATCCACCTGGGCGTCTCGCACGGGCAGGGGACGTTCGCGGGGATGTCGAAGGGCCTCGAGACCTGGGAGATGATCCCCCGTCGCTGACCCTCGGCGGCGCGTCCTCCGGTGCCGCCGGGGTCAGATGGTGATGGTGATCGTCATCTCGTCGGCGCCGGGGGTGCCGTCGACCGCGATGCGCACGCCGGGGTCCTTGCCGTCGGGGAGCACGAGCGCCGGGGTGGTGGTGGCGTCGACCGCCGCGCCCCCGGCGAAGAGGTCGCCGTCGTCGCCGGTGTTGCCCCGGTTGAACCCCTTGGCCAGGTCGTCGCGCCCGTCGGCCTGGAGGAGCTTGACGGCCAGCCGGCCCTCGTCGTCCACGTCGGCGATCGACTCGTCGACCACGTAGATCGCCACCCCGCTGTCGGGGAGGTAGGTGTCCTGGCCCTTGGCCCGGCGGTACTCGACGAGGACGTACTGGTCGTCGGACATGGTGGCCGGGTTGCAGATGAAGACGGGGTGGCCGCCGGCGTCGGCGGGCCGGAGGGTCACCTCCCGCGAGGCGGTGACGACGACGGGGTCGACCCAGCCGTGGAACATCCGCAGCATGCCGGTGGGCAGCGTCGGGGTGAGGCCGCCGTTGCCCCACGACCCCGAGGCCATCAGGCAGTAGGCGCCGAGGCCGTTGCTGGTGAGCGGGCCGCTGCCGGTGTCGTAGTAGTCGGCCCACTGGGCGGCCAGGTGGCCCCACTCGTGGGCGCAGACCCCCATGTGGCAGTCCTCGGGGACGGTCAGGTAGGTGCCCACCGAGACGGTGTCGGTGACCATCGGGGCCGGGTCGGGGATGACCCACTTGTGGCTCCAGATGTCGCCGGCGCCCCGGGACTCCTCGGCCCCCCGGCCGGCGTGGACGACGAACAGGGCGGTCACCATCCCGTCGCGGGTGTGGGCGGACGAGAAGTCGACCCCGGCGGCGAGGGCGGCGTCGACCGCGTCCCGGGCCATCCCCTGGGCGTTGCGGGGGAAGGTGCCCCGCATGCCCGAGCTGCCGTCGGCGTACTCCGACAGCGGGCGGGGGAGCCGGAACCAGCCGGCCACGTCGCCGACGACGTCGATCCCGAAGTCGCCCTCGGTGCCGAACCCGCTGATCAGCCGGTAGTACTCGCGCATGCTCCCGGTGGGGAGCTCGCCCAGGCTGAACAGCAGCTTCTCGAACGAGGTGGGCGTCAGCGTCGGGTCGTGCTCCTTGTCGGGGAAGTCGACCAGCAGGACCATCGTCCGGACCTCGCCCCGCAGGGCGTCGGTCGGCCGGTCGATCAGGGCCAGCCCGGGTCCGCCGTCGGGGCGGGGGCGACCGTCGTCGAGGCCGGCGGTGGTCGGCGGCCGCCGCCGGGCCCGCCACAGCTCGAGGTACTGCTCGAAGGTGATGCCGGACAGCTCGCCCCCCGCCCTGAGGTCGAGGTAGGCGACGCGCAGGTCGGCGATGACGTTGGGCGACGGGGGCACGAGGCACGCCCGGTCGCAGCGGTGGGGGCGGTGAGGGGTCGACACGGCGACCTCCGGGGTTCAGGCGGTGGGAACGAGGAGGGTCGGCGTCGCCGGCAGGGGCGCGCCCGAGGGGCCGGCGCACCGGCGTCCCTCCGTGCAGAGCCCTCCTCGATCGACCACCCGGATCCCTCCGGTCCCGACCGTACTCCTCCGTGGCACGGTGTGCAGCGAGTCGGTCGGCGGCCGGTCGCGATCGACGCCGTGGGGGTGGGTCGATAGGAGACAACTACTGGACTCTGTCCAGAAGTGGACGTACCGTCGCTCATGTGTCCTCCGACACAGCGGCTGATCGGGCCGACGTCCTCCGCCAGCATGGCCTCCAGGTCACGGCGCCCCGCGTCGCCGTGCTCCGGGCGGTGGCCGAGCACCCGCACAGCACCGCCAACGCCATCGACGAGGTGGTCCGGGCCGAGATCGGCACGGTCTCGCGCCAGGCGGTCTACGACGTCCTCGCCGCCCTGACCGACCGGGGCCTCCTCCGGCGCATCCAGCCGGCGGGCTCGCCGGCCCGCTACGAGGCCCGCGTCGGCGACAACCACCACCACCTCATCTGTCGGTCCTGCGGGCAGGTGGTCGACGTCGACTGCGCCGTCGGCGAGACCCCCTGCCTCACCGCGGCCGAGGACGCCGGCTACGCCGTCGACGAGGCCGAGGTCATCTACTGGGGCCGTTGCCCCGCCTGCGCCACCACCCCCACCCCCACCCCCTGAACCCCATCCCACCCCAGGAGAGGATCCACGTGTCCGACGACGCCCCCGACAACATGAGCCCCACCCGGAGCGCCAGCGAGAGCGAGAACCCGGCGATCCCGTCGCCCGAGCCCAAGACGGATCGCCGGCCCCGCACCAACCGCGACTGGTGGCCCGACCAGCTCGACCTGACGGTCCTGCACCAGCACACGCCCCGGGTCGCCCCGCTCGGCCCCGACTTCGACTACGCCGAGGAGTTCCAGACCGTCGACGTCGACGCCCTCAAGGAGGACGTCCGGGCCGTCCTGACCGACTCCAAGGACTGGTGGCCGGCCGACTTCGGGCACTACGGCGGCCTCTTCATCCGCCTGTCGTGGCACGCCGCCGGCACCTACCGCATCCACGACGGCCGGGGCGGCGCCGGCGCCGGCATGCAGCGCTACGCCCCGCTCAACAGCTGGCCCGACAACGCCAGCCTCGACAAGGCCCGCCGCCTCCTCTGGCCGGTCAAGCAGAAGTACGGCCAGTCGGTCTCGTGGGCCGACCTGCTGGTCTTCGCCGGCAACGTCGCCCTCGAGGACATGGGCTTCGAGACCTTCGGCTTCGCCTTCGGCCGGCCCGACGCCTGGGAGCCCGAGGAGGTCATCTGGGGTCCCGAGGACGAGTGGCTGGGCGACGAGCGCTACAGCGGCGAGCGTGAGCTGTCGAACCCGCTCGGCGCCGTCCAGATGGGCCTGATCTACGTCAACCCGGAGGGCCCCAACGGCAACCCGGACCCGGTCCAGTCGGCCCGCGACATCCGCGACACCTTCGGGCGCATGGCCATGGACGACGAGGAGACCGTCGCCCTGATCGCCGGCGGCCACAGCTTCGGCAAGACCCACGGCGCCCACAGCGCCGACGAGATCGGCCCCGAGCCCGAGGGCGCCCCGATCGAGCAGCAGGGCCTCGGCTGGAAGAACCCGCACGGCACCGGCAAGGGCGCCGACACCGTCACCTCGGGCCTCGAGGTCACGTGGACCCAGAACCCGGTCAAGTGGGAGAACGGCGACGGCACCGGCTTCTTCGACAACCTCTACGGCAACGAGTACGAGCTGGAGCAGAGCCCGGCCGGCGCCAACCAGTGGGTCGCCACCAACCCCGACGCCAAGCCCGTCCCCCACGCCCACGACGACGGCACCGAGGCGCCCCGGATGCTGACCTCGGACCTGGCCCTGATGAAGGACCCGGCCTACGACGCCATCTCCAAGCGGTTCAAGGAGAACCCCGACGAGTTCCGGCTGGCCTTCGCCAAGGCCTGGTACAAGCTCCTCCACCGCGACATGGGCCCGATCAGCCGCTACCTCGGCCCGTGGGTCGCCGAGCCCCAGCTGTGGCAGGACCCGGTGCCCGAGGTCGACCACCCCCTCGTCGGCGAGGGCGAGATCGCCGACCTCAAGGCCAAGATCCTCGACTCGGGCCTGTCGATCCCGCAGCTGGTGGCCACGGCGTGGGCCTCCGCCTCCAGCTTCCGCTGCACCGACAAGCGAGGTGGGGCCAACGGCGCCCGCATCCGCCTGGCGCCGCAGAGGGACTGGGCGTCGAACGCCGGCACCGGCGAGGTCATCTCGGTCCTGGAGGGCATCCAGCAGGAGTTCAACGAGGCGTCGAGCGGGGCCAAGGTCTCGCTGGCCGACCTGATCGTGCTGGCCGGCGGGGCGGCGATCGAGAAGGCGGCGGCCGACGCCGGTCGCGACGTCACCGTCCCCTTCCACCCGGGTCGCACCGACGCCACCCAGGAGCAGACCGACGTCGACTCCTTCGCCGTCCTCGAGCCCCGCGCCGACGGCTTCCGCAACTACCTCCCCGAGGGGGAGAAGCTGAAGCCCGAGACCCTCCTGCTCGACCGGGCCAACCTGCTCGGCCTCACCGCCCCGCAGATGACCGTCCTCGTCGGCGGCATGCGGGCCCTCGGCGCCAACCACGACGGCAGCGACGTCGGCATCTTCACCGACCGGCCCGGCCAACTGACCAACGACTTCTTCGTCAACCTGCTGGAGCCGGGGGTCGAGTGGCGGGTCTCGACCGAGGAGAACGTCTACGAGAGCAGCGACGGGAAGCGAGCCACCGCCGTCGACCTCGTCTTCGGCGCCCACTCGGAGCTGCGGGCGCTGGCCGAGGTCTACGCCTCGGCCGACGGCCACGACCGCTTCGTCCAGGACTTCGTCGCCGCCTGGACCAAGGTCATGGAGCTCGACCGCTACGACCTCCACTCGTAGCCGAACCCTCCCCCGGGGCCCCGTCTGGACAGATGTCCAGGCGGGGCCCGGTCGCGGTACGGTGCCCGCCGTCCGTCGAACGATGCGAGGTGCGGTGTGGAGACGAAGGCTGCGGTCCTGTGGGAGAGGAACACCCCCTGGTCCATCGAGGACGTCCAGCTGGACGACCCCAAGGACGGTGAGGTGCTCGTGCGCCTGGTCGCCTCGGGCATGTGCCACTCCGACGACCACGCCGTCACCGGCGACCTCCCCGCCGCCCTGCCGCTGATCTGCGGGCACGAGGGCGCCGGCGTGGTCGAGGCCGTCGGCCCCGGCGTCAGCCGGGTCAAGCCCGGCGACCACGTCGTCTTCGCCTTCATCCCCGCCTGCGGCAGCTGCCCGTCGTGCTCGCAGGGCCACCAGAACCTGTGCGACAACGGCGCCGCCGCCCTCGTCGGGCTCAAGTTCGACGGCACCTCGCGCCACCACGCCCAGGGCCAGGACCTCTTCACCTACGTCAGCCTCGGCACCTTCGCCCACCACACCGTCGTCCACGAGTGGAGCTGCGTCCCGATCGACAAGGAGGTCCCGCTGGAGCGGGCCTGCCTCCTCGGCTGCGGCGTCACCACCGGGTGGGGCTCGGCCGTCTACGCCGCCGACGTCCGGCCCGGTGACGACGTCGCCATCCTCGGCATCGGGGGCATCGGCGCCGCCGCCCTGATGGGGGCCAAGCTGGCCGGCGCCGAGCGCATCTTCGCCATCGACCCCGTCGACTTCAAGCGGGACGAGGCCAAGCGGCTCGGCGCCACCCACGTCGCCGCCAGCGTCGACGAGGCCTTCGACCTCATCCAGCAGGAGACCTGGGGTCGCATGTGCACCAAGGTCATCGCCTGCGTGGGCGTCGGCTCGGGCGCCGACCTGGCCAACCAGATGCGGCTCGTCGCCAAGCGGGGCCGGATGGTCGTCACCAACATCCACCCGATCCTCGAGACCGACGTCCAGCTCTCGCTCTGCGACCTGACGCTGATGGAGAAGGAGATCGTCGGCTCGCTGTTCGGCTCGGCCAACCCGCTCTTCGACATCCCCCGCCTGCTCCGCCTCTACACCGGCGGCCAGCTCGACCTCGACGCCATCGTCACCAACACCTATCCGCTGGAGGACGTCAACCAGGGCTTCGCCGACATGAAGTCCGGCACCAACGTCCGCGGCGTCCTGAGCCTCGGCTGATGCGGCGCCGACCCACCCTCACCGTCGCCGCCGCCCTCTGCGCCCTCGCCCTCGCCGTCGCCGGGTGCGGCGGTGACGACGGCGACGACCGCGCCGACGGCACCACGACCACGACCGCGGGGTCGTCGTCGACCGCCGGCGAGACGACCACCACCGGGGTCGCCGTGACCGCCGAGGTCGACTGCGAGGCCTACGCCACGCTGACCGGGCTGTTCGGCGAGGCCGACCAGATCGCCAGCGGCGGCAACGACGGCCAGGTCGCCGCCGACGAGGCCCTGGACGAGGCGGTCGAGGCGCTCCAGCCGGCGGCCGTCGGCGACGACGAGCTGATGGGCGCCCTCGACACGGTGGCCGAGGTGTCCTTCCAGGTCACCGACGACCCCGACGCCGGCCCCGATCCGGCCGACGTCGACGCCGCCCTCACCGCCATCGACGCGGCCTGGGCCGACACCTGCGCCGTCGGGGCCGACGACGTCCCGCCCGCCACCGACGGCTCGGAGACCGAGCCCACGACCACCGAGGCCGACCCCGGTACCGGCGCCACCGTGCCCGAGTGCCCCGCCCCCGAGGTGCTGGAGGCCGAGGGCTTCAGCTGCGACGCCGAGGGCAACCTGGTCCCGCTCGACGAGGAGACCGTCGAGGAGTGCCCCGCCCCCGAGGTGCTGGAGGCCGAGGGCTACAGCTGCGACGCCGAGGGCCACCTCACCCCCATCGAGTAGCACCCCCCCTTCCGAACTGGTGTCACCACGGGGAGCGGCCGCTCCCCGTGGTGACACCAGTTCGGGTCGGGGCGATGACGAGGGCGATCTCGCCGCGGGGGTCGCCGGCGGCGGCGAGGCGGGCGCGGACCTCGGCGGCGGGACCCCGGGTGATCCGGGAGAAGAGCTTGGTCAGGTCGTTGGCCACCGCCACCGGGCGGTCGGGGGGGAGGGTGGCGGCCAGGTCGTCGAGCAGGGCCAGCAGCCGGTGGGGCGACTCGTAGACGACGACGGCCCCGGGCTCGGCGGCGAGGCCGGCCAGCCACGCGCGCCGCTTGGGGCCGCGCCGGGGCACGAAGCCGTCGAAGCACCACCGCTCGACGGCGAACCCGCTGGCCAGGATGGCGGCGCTGGCGGCGTCGGGGCCGGGCTCGACCCGCACGGCGCCCCCGCCGGCGAGCACGCCCTGGACCAGCCGGGCCCCCGGGTCGGAGATGCCCGGCATCCCGGCGTCGGTGACGAGGGCGACGTCGCGCCCGTCGCCCAGCCACCGCAGCACCAGCGGCACCGACCGCTCCTCGTTCTCGGCCCGGATCGACACCAGCCGGGGCGGGGCGAGGGCGAAGGCGGTGAGCAGCTTGCGGGTGCGCCGGGTGTCCTCGGCGGCGACGACGTCGACTGCCCCCAGCCGGGCCCGCGCCGCCGGCGGCAGGTCGCCGAGGTTGCCGATCGGGGTGCCGACCAGCCAGAGCGTGCCCGGCCCGCTCACGCCGCCGGGCCCCGGGGCCGGAGGTGGGCGTAGAGCTCGGCGCCGATGCCCCGGTGGTCGAGCAGGTCGAGCCCGGCGGCCTCGGCGGTCCGCGCGACCAGGCCGAGCGGGTCGGTGTAGCGCCGCCCCCCGCTCAGGCTCTGGCGGGGGACGCTGAGGACGACGTCGGGGCAGCGGAGGGCGGCCAGGACCTCGGCCGAGCGCCCGGCCCGCTGCTGGTCGAGGGTGGTCACCGCCTTGAGGGCGAGGGCGACGGCGGCCGGCCGGGTGACGGTGTCGGCGACCAGGTCGACGGTCTCGGCGGTCAGGTCGACCGGGAGCCACGGCGCCAGGGCCCGCAGCCCCTCGACCACGGCCCGGTCGACGTCGCAGCACCAGTAGGCGCACCCCTCGGCCAGGTCGAGCCAGGGGGTCGCCAGCGGGCCGAGCCCGCAGGCCAGGTCGAGCACCGACGCCGGCCGCCCGACCCAGCCGGCGAGGAGGGCGGCGACCTCGTCGAGGTGGGCCACCCGCTCGGCCGACGACGAGTGGGCGTGCATGGCGGCGAGGAGGGCGGAGCGGTCGTCGCCGTCGGCCTCCAGGGCCTCGCGGGCCCGGGCCAGGGCGACGGCCGGGCGCCCGGCGGTGAAGGCGCCGACCGCCTGCTGGAGCCGGCGCTTGGTCCACGCCACCGCCTCCTTGTCGGAGCGGGCCGCCACCCGGACCTCGGCCACCAGCCGGGCCACGAAGGCGGGGTCGAGCCCCCGGTACTTGCGGCTGGTGAGGACCCGGGCCACCACCGGGTCGGCGGCGTCGTCAGCCATCGCCGGCGGCGCGCAGCCGGTCGAGCAGCCGGGTGTAGAAGCGCAGGTTGTGCAGGCTGCCGAGGGTGGCCGCCAACCGGTCCTCGATGGCGAACAGGTGGGCCAGGTAGCCGGCGCTGAAGCCGGTGCAGGCGGGGCAGTCGCACGTGGGGTCGATCGGGCCCCGCTCCCGCACCCACCGCTCGTTGTCCATCCGGGCGATGGTGGCGTCGCGGCCGAGGGGGTCGTCCGACATCCGGTAGAGCACGCCCCGGCGCCCGTTGCGGGTGGGCAGCACGCAGTCGAAGACGTCGAAGCCGGCCTGCCACGCCGTGATCAGGCTGTCGGGGGAGCCGATGCCCAGCCCGTGGAGGGGGGCGTCGGGCAGCAGCCCGGGGAGGGCGACGACCTCGTCGACCAGCCGGGCGTCGACGATCGGGTACCCGCCGAAGCCGTAGCCGTCGAAGCCGATCTCGGCCAGGGTGGCGGCGCAGCGGGCCCGCAGGTCGGCGTGGGGGCCGCCCTGGACGACGGCGAACAGGAGGGGGTGGGGCGGGTCGCGGTCGGCCATCAGGGCGTCGAAGGCCCGCCGCCCGGCCCGGGCCCACCGCTCGGTCAGGGCGACGCTGCGCTCCTGCTCCTCCCGGGTCGCCTTGGGCGAGGTGCACAGGTCGAGGCAGTAGACGATGTCGGCGCCCATCCGGACCTGGGCCTGGATCGCCGACTCGGGGGTCAGCTGGCGCTGCTTGTCCTTGGGGGAGAAGCGGTAGCGGAAGCCCTTCTCGCTCACCTGCCCGAGCCCGGCCGCCCCCAGCAGGGAGAAGGCCTGGAAGCCCCCCGAGTCGGCCACGATCGGCCCCGGCCAGCCGGTGAAGGCGTGGATCCCGCCGAGCTTGGCCACCACCGAGGCGCCGGGCTGGACGGCGAGGTGGGCGGTGCTGACCAGCAGGCTCTCGACCCCGACGGTGCGGAGCTGGTCGGGGGCCACGCCCCGGATCACCCCGCGGGTGGCGTCGGGGACGAAGACCGGCGTCCGGACCTCCCCGGCCGGGGTGCGCAGGAGCCGAGCCATCGACCCACTCTGGCAGAAGGGCGGTCAGGACCCGGCTTGGACCTCGTGCTGCGGGTGGGCGCAGTCGCGCTCGTGGTGCATGCGGTCGAAGACGCCCTGGACGCAGGCGAGGTAGAGCCCGGCCCAGGCCAGGGCGGCGATCACGTCGGTCAGGTAGTGGGCGCCCTTGTAGGTGCGGGCCGCGGCCACCGAGGCGATGATCAGGCCCGAGGCGCCGACGGTGGCCCACCAGGCGAACCGGCTGCGGATGTGGAGGGCGACGAAGGCGGGCATCAACCCCCACAGCGAGGCCGCCGCCATCGGGTGGCCGCTGGGGTGCGACGGGCCGTGGAACTCGCCGAGGGGGGCGATGTCGGGACGGGTCCGGTCGACGACCGCCTTGAGCACGAACTCGACCCCGGGCCGCACGGCGGCGGCCAGCAGCAGGGCGATGGCCAGGAACCGGCACCGCCGCACGGTCAGGGCGGCCAGCACGACGGCCAGGCTGAACACCACGATGTTGTCGCCCAGGTGGCTGGTGACGTTGAACAGGTGGGTCCAGCCGTCGGTGCGGTGGTCGGCGATCCAGCGGGCCACCGGCCGGTCGACGGTGTCGAGCACCGACCCGCCGTCGACGGCGGCCAGGGCGGCGAGCCCGACCACCAACCCGATGGTCAGGACGAAGACGACGGGGTGGAAGAAGAAGCGGGACGGGGTGAGCGGCGGGTCCCGGTGGAAGAGGTCGACGGCCGGCCGGGCGATCGGCGGCGGATCGAGGTCGAGGTGCTCGTGGGTCCTCGTCGGCGTGGCCACGGCGTCACCCTGCCCCGCCGGCCTCCTCTTCCACCACCTCGTCCTCCATCGAGCGGACCTCCAGCCGCAGGTGGTCGACGGCCCAGTCCTCCAGGCAGCCCCGGAGCTGCTTGCGGTCGGTGCTGTCGAGGGCGGGCTGCACGGTGACGGTGAAGTGGTCGTCGGTGCCCGCCACGGGGGTGATGTCGGGGACGCGGGCGACCTCCAGGCCGCACACGTCGACCTGGGCGTCGACCATGTCGGCGATCTCGACCCCGGGCTCGGACCGGTTGGCGGCGGCGTCGATCACCACGACCAGCCGGCTGTCGGGGGCGGTGGAGTAGTGGGTCGACATGGTGGCCTGGCGCAGCACGTGCACCCCGACGACGACGCCGAGGACGAGGGCGACGAGGAGGAGGCCCCGCCGGGCCGGGACGCTCACCGCGTCGTCCCCAGGAAGGAGCGGACCCGCGGGTCGTCGCGGTCGAGCGAGGGCCGGGCCAGGGTGTCGACCTCGTCGACCAGCAGGCCGGGCCGGTAGGCGATGCCGTCGAGCTCGCGCCCGAGCCTCTGCTCACGCCGGGGGTCGACCGTGCTCGACGCCAGCTTGTCGAGCAGCCAGGCGCCGCCCGACAGGATCACGCCACCCCCGACCAGCAGGGTGATGAAGACGTTGGTGCGCCCGACGACCTCGGTGGGGTCGACTCGCAGCCAGGCGAAGCGCTCCTGCTCGCCCCGGGTGTCGCGGAGGGCTCGCCGGGCGCCCGGGTCGGGAGCGGGCAGGTCGGTGACGAGGGCCTCGACCCGGGCCAGCCGGCGCAGGACCAGGGCGATGCCCAGGCCGACCTCGGCGGCGACGAAGACGATGGCGAAGAACAGGGCCCGGTTCCACTCCCACCGGGCCAGCGACACGAAGGTGTAGACGGCGGCGGCGAGGAGGGTGATCCCCGCGACCAGCCAGGCGATGGTCTTCATGCCGCGTCCTCCTCGGTGACGGTGACCTCTCCGCTCTGGCCGTCGACCCGGACGACGGTGCCGTCCTCCAGCTCGCCAGCCGCCCCGCTCCGCCCGACCACGGTGGGCACGCCGGCCTCCCGGGCCAGGATGGCCAGGTGCGAGAGCACGCTCCCGGTCTCCGACACCAGGCCCGCCAGGCGGGGCAGGACCGGGCCCAGGGTGGGGGAGAGCGACTCGACCACCAGCACCGCGCCCTCGGGCGGGTCGCTGGCGTCGTGGGTGACGGGGCCCTCGCCGGTGCCGCCGCCGGCGCCCGTCCCGGTGCCGGCCCGGCAGCCCTCGACGGCGACGGCCAGGCCCCGGTCGCTGATCTGGAACCGGGCCGGGAGGGCGGGCGAGGCGTCGTGCGCGGCCGCCCGCTCGTCGAGCAGGGCGGCGTCGACCACGGCCTGGCCGACGACGACGGCGGTGACCTCGTCGAGCCGCAGCAGCCGGACCTGCTCGGCGGTGGCGAGGACGCCCCGCTCGACCAGGCGCCGGCCGATCTCGTAGGCGGCCTGGGCCACCAGCTCGTGGACCCAGCGGATGCGGAGCCGCAGGGCCTCGCGGCGGACCTGGGCGTCGGGGGCGCCGGGCGGGTCGTAGGCCAGGTTGGCGGCGCTGGCGTCCGACGGCAGGGTCAGGGGCCGGCCCACGCTCGGGGGCACCAGGCTGAGGACCACCGGGGCCCGGCGGATGATCTCCTCGTCGGACATGCCCTCGTGGCGGGCCTCGGCCAGCACCCGGAGGGCGACCGAGCCGCCGGTGAAGCGGGACTCGCCCGGGTCGGCCACCAGGCCGAGCAGGATCTCGTGGGCGTGGAGGCTGCGCAGGGCGTCGCGGCCCCGGTCGACCAGGGCGACCAGCTGGCGGACGGTGAGCGCCTCGAGGGCGGGCACCTCCTCCAGGTCGGCGTCGACCCGGGCGGCCAGCTCGTCGGCGACGAGGGGGAGCGCCGCCTTGAGTCGGCCGATCCGCCAGGCCGACTGGAGCCGGCGGACCTTGTCGCCCAGGGCGAACCACCTCCGCCAGCCGGTGGTGGCCGCCTCCTCGCCGGTGGCCTCGAGGTCGATGGCGACCCGGCCCCCGACGGCGACGACCAGCTCGCGCTCGGCCAGGGTCCGGGCCGACACGGTGCCCGAGATGCGGATCGCCTCGCGGACGGCGTCGCGCAGCGGCGGGACCCAGAGGTCCTCCTCCAGCGGCGAGAGCGCCTCGGGGAAGGTCTCGGCGACCGGGCCGGGGCCGAAGACGGGACCCGACGGCACCCCCCTCACCACCGTCGTCACCGGCCGGCTCTGGAGCAGCAGCAGCTGGTCGCCGACCTGGGCCCACTCGACGTCCTGCGGACCCCCGAAGAGCTCCTCGACCTCGGCCAGCAGCGCGACCAGGCGGCGGCGCAGCGCGGGCCCGACCGCCACCCCGTCGGGGTCGTCGTGGTGGAGGTCGTGGCCCGTCTCGTCGAGCACCCAGCGGCTGCCGTCGACCTCCCCGCTGACCAGCGCCGACGGCGAGCCCCGGACGGCGCTGATCACCCTCCGGTCCGATCGGCCCGACACCGGGTCGACCCCGAAGGCGACACCGGCCCGGTCGGGCTCGACCATGGGCTGGACCAGCACGGCGATCGGCTCGTCGGGGGCGCCGGCCCGCTCCCGCGAGCGCAGGACCTCGTCGATGGCGGCGATCAGGGCGTCGGCCCCGTCGACCCCGAGGACCGACTCGAACTGGCCGGCGGCCGAGGACTCGGAGCCGTCCTCGACCACCGACGAGGAGCGCACGGCGACCGGCCCGTCGGTGAGCCCGGCCACGGCCCGGGCGATCTCGCCCTCGACCAGCTCGGCCACGGCCTCGCCGGCGTCGTGGCGGCGGCTGAAGGCGGTGGTGACCACCACGCCGGGGACGGTGGGCAGGCCGGCCTGGCGGGCCCGGGCCAGCGCCGCCCCCTTCCCGCCGGTGCGGGCCGGGTCGACGGCGGCCGGGTCGTCGAGCCCCAGCAGGAGGGGCTCGGTCGCCTCGGAGGTGGGTGGTTCGACGATCGCGGTCACGTATCCCTCCAACAACCGGGAGGCGGCATCCATGTCCGCCATGGGTGGCCCTGCCACCCCTACCCACACCCATCCGGGGGATGCGCGAACGGGTGCGGTCACGCTCCGTGGCGGGGGGCGGCCCGGCACCTGGTGTCGGCTACCTTCTCGCCGGCGACGCGGGGGCGTCGCACCGGAGAACGGGGATGCGAATGCGACGAGTGGTGTGCGTCTTGGCCGTGCTCGGCCTGCTGGCCGCGTGCAGCGGCGGCGACGACGATCCCGAGGACGGGGCCCCGTCGTCGGAGGAGCAGGACGGCGGCGGCGAGGAGGAGACCTCGGACGCCCGCCGCGGTGAGGGCTGGACGATCCTCCAGTACCAGATGGCCGACACCAACCTCGAGGAGCCGATGCTGGCCGACCTCGTGGAGATGACCGAGGTCGGCTCGCAGGAGGGCCTCAACATGGTCGCCCTCGTCGACCGCTCGGCCGAGGAGACCGACCAGGACCTGCTCAACATCCCCGACTGGGTCGGGGCCAAGCGGGTGAGCGTCGACGCCGGCGCCTTCACCGAGCAGGAGGACCTCGGCGACCTCAACATGGGCGACCCGGCCACCCTGGCCGAATTCATCGCCACCGGTGTGGCCGAGAACCCGGCCGCCCGCTACGCCCTGATCGTCTCGGACCACGGCGCCTCGTGGCCCGGCGTCGGCCCCGACGACTCCTCGGGCGGCGACGTGCTCACCCTCGACGAGATCAGCAGCGGCATCGCCGACGGCCTGGAGCAGGCCGGCCTCGACCGCTTCGACCTCCTCGGCTTCGACGCCTGCCTGATGGCCGGCTACGAGGTGGCCAGCACGCTCGCCCCGCTGGCCGACCGCATGGTGGCCAGCTCGGAGCTCGAGCCCGGCCACGGCTGGGACTACCGGGCCTTCTCGGTGCTCGCCGAGGACCCCGACGCCAGCGCCGACGACCTCGGCACCGCCATCATCGACGGCTACCAGGCCCACGCCGAGGAGAACGGCTCGGCCCAGGACATCACGCTGTCGATGATCGACCTGACGCAGATGGGGGCGCTCGACGAGGCGATGTCGGCGTTCAGCTCGGCGCTGGCCGAGCGCAGCGCCGAGGTCGCCCCCGTCGTCGGCGCCGAGCGGGCCACCGTGCTCGAGTTCGGCAAGGACCCCGATCCGGCGCAGGCGTCGAACGCCGCCGACCTCGGTGTCCTGGTGGCGGAGATCGGGGCCGACGCCCTCGACGTCTCCGACCAGGCCGATGCCGTCCTCACCGCCCTCAACGACGTCGTCGCCTACAAGATCGCCGGCCCGGTCAGCCAGTCGGCGTCGGGCCTGTCGATCTACTTCCCGGCCGAGTCGGACCACTACGACGCCGACTACGACGCCGTCCCGGCCGCCGAGGCGTGGGCCGCGTTCCTCGCCAGCTACTACGGCGCCGGTGACGAGATCGGCACGATGCCGTCGTACAACAGCGTCGACGGCGCGGCCGAGGACTTCTTCTTCGACGAGGACGGGCTCAACCTGGTGTCGAGCTTCGACCCGGCGCTGGAGGCGACCCTCACCGAGGCCAAGATCCGCTACGGCCTGATCCAGGAGGACGGCTCGACGCTGTACCTCGGGGTCGAGCCGGCCGAGTACTCGACCGACGGCTCGGGTGTCGCCCTCGGCATCTACGACCTGACGACGTTCGAGATCAGCGACGGCATCGACACGGTCACCGCCTTCGTCGACCTCACCTTCGACGAGGAGGCCGGCACCGCCACCTTCGTGGTGCCGATGGCGTACTACGCCCCCGGCGACGTGGAGGGCGAGACCTACCAGGACGTGCGGCTGGTCATCGTGGCCGACCCCGAGACCGGTGACGTCCTGAGCGAGACGTACTACGCCATCGACCCCGAGACGGGCACCGCCGGCGAGCTCCAGGCCGACCCCGAGGGCCTGATCGCCCCCGAGCTGCTCCAGGTCGACGCCGACGGCGACGAGCAGTGGGTGGCGTCGAGCGACATCGGCCTCTACGCCAACCTGCCCGACCTGACCTACGACTTCCCGGCCCTCCCGTCGGGCACCGAGGTCTACGCCGAGCTGATCATCAGCGACTACGGCGGCAACACCGCCACCGTCACCGCCCTCACCCCCATCCCGTAGTCGGGCGTACGGGTGGTGCCTGGCACCACCCGTACGCCCGCCGCCGTCAAGCCGGGTGGACCTCGACGCGGTGGAGGTCGTCGCCGAGCTCGACGGGGCCGGCGAAGTGGGCGGCGGCGAGGGCGCGCCAGTCGTCGCCGCCCCCGGGCGGGATGGCGGGGACGTAGTGGGTGAGCACGAGGGTGCCGACGCCGGCCCGGGTGGCGGTCTCGGCGGCCTGCTCGACCGAGGAGTGGTAGTCGAGGATGTCGAGCATCCGGGGCAGGCCGACGGCCTGGACGATGTCGGCCCGGATGGCCGTGTGGACCAGGGCGCCGGCGCCGGCGCAGAGCCGGTCGAGCCCGGGGCAGGGGACGGTGTCGCCGGCCAGGACGACCGAGGCGCCCTCGTGGTCGACGCGGTAGCCGACGGTCGGCTCGACCGGGCGGTGGTCGGTGGGCGCACAGGTGACGGCGAGGCCGAGGTCGGCCGGCACCGGGCCGTCGGCGACCTCGACCACGTGGACGGGCGGCGGGTGGTCGAGGTCCTCGTGGTGGGCCAGCCGGTAGGCGATGTCGGGGGCGAGCGACGCCAGCAGCCGGTCGACCACCTCCTGGGTGCCCGGTGGGCCGACGATCGGGAGCGGCGTCGGCGTGAAGGTGGTGATCCAGCGGGTCGTGATCACGTCGCCGAGGTCGGTGATGTGGTCGCTGTGGAGGTGGGTCAGCAGCACGCCGGCGAGCTGCCCGGCCCCGACCCCGGCGGCCGCCAGGCGCATCGTCACGCCCCGCCCGGCGTCGACCAGCAGGTGGGTGTCGCCCACGCTCACCAGGGTCGCCGGCCCGGCCCGGTGCGGGTCGGGGAGCGGGCTCCCGGTGCCGAGGAGGGTGATGGCGATCATTGGCGGGCCATCGTCTGGCGCTCGTCGACCTCGGCCTCGGCGGCGGCCGCCGCGGCCGTCCCCGGCGTCACCAGCCGGACGTCGATCCGGTCGATCACCCCGGCGAAGGGGTGGGGCCCGGCGTAGAGGTCGCTGACCGGCGAGCCGTGGTCGTAGCCGACGCTCGGGCCGATCGAGCTGATCATGTGCATGACGAAGGGGATGTCGACGGTGCCGCAGGCCTCACCGTCGATCACGACCGTGGCCGTCCCGCTCGTCCCCGTCCGCCGCAGGTCGACGCCGACCACCGAGGCCCCCGGTGGCACCGGGCGGTCGGACCGGGCCACGTGGTGGTCGCCGAAGCAGTTGTAGTCGAACACCAGGTCGTCGCCGTCGAGGAAGAGGCTGAGACCGGACGTCTCGGTGCCGCTGGCGTAGAGGACGCCGCCGGCGCCCGCCTCCCGTGTCGAGATCGTCGCCCGCAGGTCCCAGCTCCGGCCACCGAGGGCCGGGGCCACCTGGGCCGGCAGCGGCGACATCGGCGGGCGGTAGGTGTAGTGCCGGCTGGTCGGGTGGGGGGAGCGGTCGCGGAAGCGGGCGCCGAACAGCTCGATGGTGCGGTCGTCGAGGGGGAGCACGCCCTTGGCCTCGGCCTCCTCCCACCACAGGGCGACCAGCGCCTCGACCTTCTCGGGCATCTCGGCGGCGAGGTCCCGGCACTCCGAGCGGTCCTCGTCGACGTGGTACAGCTCCCAGACGTCGTCGTCGAAGGGCGTGCCGGCCTGGTGGCGCGTCACCGCCTTCCACCCGTCGGCGTAGATGGCCCGGTGGCCCATCATCTCGAAGTACTGGACGGTGCGGGTCGACGGGGCGTCGGGCTCGGTGCTGAACGTGTAGGTCAGCGGGACGCCGGCGATCGGCATCTGCTCGCGACCCCGGTACACCGACGGCGGGGTCACGCCGGCGACGTCGTAGATCGTCGGGGCGATGTCGGTGACGTGGTGGAACTGGTCGCGCAACCCGCCGGCGGCGTCGGCGTCGAGCCCGCCGGGCCAGCGCACGATCAGCGGCACGTGCACCCCGCCCTCGTGGGTGTTCTGCTTGTACCACTTGAACGGCGTGTTGCCGGCCTGGGCCCAGCCCCACGGGTAGTTGGCGTGGCTGTGCGGGCCGCCGATGTCGTCGAGCCGCTCGACCGCCTCGTCGGGCGTCTCGACCAGCAGGTTGAAGTACTTCATCTCGTGGAGGACGCCGAAGGGCCCGCCCTCCTGGCTGGCCCCGTTGTCCGACATGAACAGCACGAGGGTGTCGTCGGTGAGCCCGAGCCGGTCGAGGCCGGCGAAGAGGCGGCCCATCTGGTCGTCGGTGTGCTCGAGGAAGGCGGCGAAGGCCTCCTGGAGCCGGGCGGCCAGGCGACGGTGGTTCTCGGGCAGCTCCTCCCACGGCTCGACGCCCGGGTTGCGGGGCGCCAGCTCGGTGCCCGGGGGGAGCAGGCCCATCTCCTGCTGGCGGGCGAACCAGCGGTCGCGGGCCGCGTCCCAGCCGTCGTCGAACCGCCCCCGCCAGCGCTGGAGGTACGCGTCGGGCGCCTGGTGGGGGGCGTGCATGGCGCCGAGGGCGAGGTAGAGGAAGAAGGGCCGGTCGGGCCGGATCGAGACGGTGTCGTGGACGAAGCCGAGGGCCCGGTCGACCAGGTCCTCGGTCAGGTGGTAGCCGTCCCCCGCCGGCGGCTCGACCATGTGGTTGTCGTAGACCAGCTCGGGGTGGAACTGGTCGGTCTCGCCCTCCATGAAGCCGTAGAAGCGGTCGAAGCCGCGCTGGAGGGGCCAGTGCTCGAAGGGGCCGGCGGCCGACGCGTCCTCCATCGGGCACAGGTGCCACTTCCCCACGCAGAAGGTGGCGTAGCCCTCGTCGCGCAGCACCTCGGCGGTGGTGGCGGCGTGGTGGCTGACGTGGCCCCGCATGTGGGGGTAGCCGCTGCTGAAGTTGGAGACCGACCGCATCCCGACGGTGTGGTGGTCGCGCCCGGTCAGCAGGGCGGCCCGGGTGGGCGAGCACAGCGGGGTGACGTGGAAGTTGGTGTAGCGGAGGCCCTCGGCGGCCAGCCGGTCGATGTGGGGGGTGGCCATGTCGGAGCCGAAGCAGCCGAGCTGGGCGAAGCCGGTGTCGTCGAGCAGCACCAACACCACGTTGGGGGCCTGCTCGCCGGGGTGGGGGCGCTCGGGCCACCACGGGGTCGACTCGGCCTGGGTCCGGCCGATCACGCCCTCGAAGGGCTCGTATCCGTTCAACTGTCCGCTCCGGGGTCGATGCGCTGGTAGGTGTTCTGGAGGTCGTCCTGGACGACGGTGGCGACGCCGTCGGTGCTGAGGACGTCGAGCCGGTCGTCGAGGGTGCGGCTGGCGAAGGTCCACCCCTCGGGCAGGGCCAGCCGGTCGCCCAGGTCGGCCACGGTGTCGAGGGACTGGGTGGCGTCGATCGTGTGCGAGAGCGACTGCATCACGTAGCGCTCGCCGTCGGGGGCGGTCAGCTCGTGGACCTCGGTGCCGGCGTCGAACCGGAAGATCGTCTCCCGCACGACGCCGCGCTCGGTGTAGGGCGTCTGCTGGGGGAGCTCGGCGCCGAGGTCGACGGTGGCGGCCAGGAACATCGGGAGGGCGCCGAAGGTCTCCTCGACCCGCTCACGCTCCTCGAGCTGGACGATCTCGTCGAGGGTCCAGTAGCGGGGCCCGTTGAGCAGGGCGAGGACGGCGTCGTGCTCGGCGGCGATCGCCCCGGCGTCGAGGGCGTCCCACTCCTCCTGGGGGCAGTCGGTCAGCCCGAGGCTGTTGTAGACGTCGGCCCGGAAGCCCCCGTCGCCCTCCGACAGGAGCAGGACCTCGCAGTAGCGGAGGCCCCGGAGCCCGTCCGGGAAGAGGGTGTCGGTGCTGGTCCCCTCGGCCGCCTCGGGGGCGGTCGTGGTGGTGGCGGTGCTGTTGCTGCTGTGGGGCTCGTCGTCCCCGCCGCCGCAACCGGCCAGGAGGGCGAGCGTCGTGGCGCAGGCGGCGAGGATCTTCTGTCGCTTCATCTGACACAAGATGGTAGACAGGTCGCGTGACCACCGCCACCCCCCGCCGCATCGCCCTGCTCAACGACGGCTCCGCCTACATCGGCCCGGCGCTGGCCCGGGAGTGGGCCCGGCGGGGCCACGACCTCGTCGTCGGCGACCCCGCGCCCGGGCTGGCCGAGGAGCTGGAGGGGCTCGGGGTCACCGTCCACGCCGTCGCCGGGGTGCGCGACCTGGCCGCCGACGGCGCCGCCGACCGGCTCGTCGCCGCCGCCCTCGACCGCTTCGGGCGGATCGACGCCGCCTGCGCGTTCACCGGCCGGATCGTCGGCGGCCCCTTCCGCACCTCGACCGTCGACGACCTCCGCACCGTCATGGAGGGCTGCATGGTCGCCCCGTACCACTTCCTCCGGGCCGTGGTGGAGCCGATGGTGGCGGCCGGCGGGGGCCAGGTCCTGCTGCTCACCAGCGCCGCCGGGGCCCGGCCCGCACCCGGCGTCCCGCTCTACTCGGCGGCCCGGGCCGGGGCCACGATGCTGGCCCGCAACGTCGCCGGCGAGGTGGCCCGCCACGGCGTCCAGGTCAACGTCATCGGCACCAACTACATGGACTTCCCCGAGTTCCACCGGGCCGCCGGCACCGACGACCCCGAGCGCCGCGCCGCCTTCGAGCAGCAGGTGCCGATGCGCCGGTTCGGCACCCTCGAGGAGTGCGCGGCGTTCTCGATGGCCTTCCTCGACGGCACCAGCGGGTTCACCACCGGCCAGTTCGTCGCCTACGCCGGCGGTTGGGCCTGATCGGTCTGCCGCGGCGGCGAGCGTCGGGCGCCGTAGCCTTTTGTCATGCCCGCTGACCAGGACCAGATCGACGGGCGCACGGCGCGGCGGGACCGCAACCGCGAGGCGGTGCTCGACGCCGTCCTCGACCTGTTCCGCGAGGACGCCATGACCCCGACGCCGGCCCAGGTGGCGGCCCGGTCCGGGGTGTCGACCCGCTCGGTCCAGCGCTACTTCGAGGACATGGACAGCCTGGTGCGGGCGGCGATGGCCCACCACCTGGAGCGGGTCGGCCCGCTGTTCGAGATCCCCGGGCTCGGGCTCGGCCCCCTCGCCGAGCGGGTCGAGCGGATGGTCACCAACCGGTTGCGGCTCTACGCCGAGGTCGCCCCGCTGGTCCGGGCGGCGATGCTGCGGATCCGGTCCAACCCGCTGATCCGGGCCCGCCTGGCCACCGCCCGGGCCCAGATGCGGGCCCAGACCGCGGCCATGTTCGCCCCCGAGCTCGACGCCCTCGCCCCCGACGCCGGCCGCGACGTGCTCGACGCCGTCGACGCCCTCCTCGCCTTCGACGCCCTCGAGCTGCTCCGGGTGGGGCTCGACCGCTCCGAGGCCGACGCCACCCGGGTCCTCACCGGGGCGCTGGGGGCGCTGCTCGGGCCGTCGGCTCCGCCACCTTGACCACCGTCTTGCCCACGTTGGCCCCGGTGAAGAGGCCGTTGAGGGCGTCGACGGCGTGCTCCAAGCCGTCGAGCACGTGGGCCCGGTGGACGAGGCGGCCCTCGGCCTCCCAGCCCCGCAGGGCGGCGAAGGCCTCGGGGAAGCGGTCCCACTGGCTGAGGGTGTTGAAGCCCTGCATCAGCCCGCACCGGGCCAGCAGGTTGGTGTAGTTGGCCGGGCCGGGGTGCTCGCCGGTCAGGTAGCTGGAGATGACGCCGCACAGCGCCACCCTGCCGCCCTGGGCCAGCCGCCCGAGCACGGCGTCGAGGATCGGCCCCCCGACGTTGTCGAAGTAGACGTCGACCCGCTGGGGACAGGCCTCCTTCAGCTGGTCGGCCAGGTCGCCGGCGCGGTGGTCGACGCAGGCGTCGAAGCCGAACTCGTCCACGACGATCCGGCACTTCTCGGGGCCGCCGGCGATCCCGACCACCCGGGCCCCGGCGATCTTGGCGATCTGGCCGGCGACGCTCCCGGTCGCCCCGGCGGCGGCCGAGACCACGACGGTCTCGCCCGGTTGCGGGCGGCCGATGTCGGTCATGCCGAAGTAGGCGGTGGCGCCGGTCGAGCCGTAGACGGTGAGCATCGCCAGCTGGTCGTCGACATCGGGGATGACCGTGGTGAAGACGTCGTCGCGCACCACCGCCAGCTCCTGGAAGCCGGGGAGGTGGGTGACGACGTCGCCGACGGCGTAGGCGTCGCAGCGGGTGGCGACCACCTCGCCCACCCCGGCGGCCCGGACCGGGTCACCGATGGCGACCGGGGGCAGGTAGCCGCGGGCGTCGTCGAGCCAGGTGCGCACGGCGGCGTCGATGCCGAGGTAGGTCGTGCGCACGAGGGCCTCGCCCTCGGCCAGGTCGGGGGCGGGCACCTCGACCAGCTCGACGTCGTCGGGCTGGACCAGCCCCGTCGGCCGGCGCCGCAACACGACCTGACGGTTCGTCAGGTTCTCCACGGCGGAAGAACCTAGAACGTGTCCCGCGATCGTGCTGAGGCCCCCCTCTCGGTCGCGACACCTCACTACAAGAACCGGTTCTTGTGGGGGTCAGGTCGCGTGGCCGCGACCTGACCGCGCCGGAAGTTGGGTCGGGCCGTTCTGGCGCGGTGAGGTCGCGCCGGCGCGACCTGACCGCGCCGAAACCGCTGTGCCGCCTCAAGGTGCCAGGCACCTTGCGGCGGTCGCGGAGCTCCCCCGCTCGCATCGGCTGGGTCTGTTAACGGAACGGCGCTGGGCGACACCTATCGTCCGTGCCCACGATGCCCCAGGAGGAGACGTCCGACCGGACGTGGCTCCGCGACCTCTTCGACGCCGAGCACGCCCCGATCTGGCGAGCGCTGCTGGCCTGGACCGGCTCGCCGACGGTGGCCGAGGACGCCGTCGCCGAGGCCTTCTGCCAGGCGGCCCGCCGGACCGACCTGCGCGACCCGGCGGCCTGGGTGTGGAAGGTCGCCTTCAACCTGGCCGGCCGGGAGATGGCTCGGCGCCGGATCGACGTCGCCCTGCCCGAGGACGCCGACCCCGCCGCCGACGACGCCACCACCCTGTCGGCGGCGACGCTCGACCTGCTCGCCGCCCTCGACCGCCTGACGCCCCAGCAGCGGGGCGCGGTCGTGCTGGTCGACGGGTTCGGCCTGCCCTCGGCCCGGGCCGCCGAGCTGCTCGACACGACGCCGACGACCGTCCGTGTCCAGGCCCTGCGGGCGCGACGCCGGCTGCGCACCGCCCTGACCCCGATCGAGGAGGCCCCGTGACCACCACCGACCCCTTCGCCCCCCTCCACGCCGAGGTCCCACCCCCCGGGGCCTGGGCCCGGGTGGCCGCGGCGGCGTCCGAGGCCGAGCCCGGCTACCTCGTCGACCTCACCGGCCGTCGCCGCCGACCGGTGGGCCAGTGGATGGCCGTCGCCGCCGCCGTCGTCCTCGTCGCCCTGGCCGGCGTGGCCCTGCGGGGCGGCTCCGACCCCGACCCGCTCGTCCCGATCGGGCCGTGCGACCTCGGCGGGATCGCCGTCGACGGCCTGGACCCCCAGCCGATCCCGGTGGACGCCACCCGGACCGTCGTCCCCTCGTCGCTCGGGCCGGTGGGGCCCGTCTCGGCCTTCCGGGCCCGGGAGGGCGCGGTCGTGGTCGAGCTCTTCGTCGGCGACTTCGACGTCGACGCGTTCTTCCGGGTCACCGCCCCGCCCGACAACGAGATCGTCCCCCGCGACGGCGTCGGCACCGGCGGGCCCCACCCGCACCCCGCCCCCGGGTGCACCACCATCGCCGCCCAGGCGGCCGGCGGCACCAGCGAGGCCAACGCCGAGGTGATCAACCGCATCGTCGCCGCCCTCGGGGAGAGCTGAGGCGGGTCAGCGGAGGGTGAGGCCCTCGAACCGGCCGTCGGTGCGCCAGCGCTCCATCAGGGCGAAGAAGGCGACGGGGCCCTCGGGGTAGCCGACGGCGACGATGCCGGAGCCGGGCTCCGCCGGCCGGCCCTCGTTGTTGTAGTAACCCGGCGTGCAGTCGGCGAGGAAGCCGGCGCCGAACGCCCGGCCCTCCCGGTGGAGCAGGTCCATCCAGGCGTCCTCGGCCTCGGCCTCCGCCTCGACCACGGTGATGTCGTGGTCGAGGGCGTGGCGGACGATGGCGGCGATCGTCCGGCCGCCCTCGCTGAGGTTGTGCGGGTAGTTCGAGATCAGGTTGGCGCCCTGGGCGGCCTGGAGGATGAAGGCGTTGGGGAAGCCGTGGACGTGCATCCCGTGGAGGGTGCGCATCCCCCCGGCCCAGTGCTCCGACAGCGTCTCGCCGTCGCGGCCGACGGGGTCGAAGCCGGCCCGGCGGGCGTGGTCGGTCCCGACCTCGAAGCCGCTGGCGAAGATGATGCAGTCGAGCTCGTACTCGACGCCGGCCACGACCACGCCCTTGGCCGTGATCTTCTCGACGCCCTGGCCGGCGGTGTCGATCAGGTGCGTGCCGGGCTCGTTGTAGGCCTGGAGGTACTGGTCGTGGAAGCAGGGCCGCTTGCACAGCTGGCGGTACCAGGGCTTGAGGGCGGCGGCGGTGGCCTGGTCGGCGACGATGGCGTCGACCCGGGCCCGGATCTCGTCCATCTTCTCGAAGTCCGAGTCCTCGAAGGCCCGCTGGAACGTCTCCATGGTGAAGGTGGCCTCGGGGTCGGCGAGGACCTTGTCGCGGATGCGGCGGGAGATGTCGGTCCACCCGTCCTGGACCAGGTCCTCGTGGCTGAAGTCGCCGGTCTGGACGGCGGTGAAGCTCCTGATCCAGCGCTCCTGCCAGCCCTCCTCGAGCACCTCGCGCTCGAACCACTCGGGGTCGGTCGGCTCGTTGGCCCGGACGTCGATCGACGACGGCGTGCGCTGGAAGACGTAGAGCTCGCCGCACGCCTTGGCCAGGTGGGGGACGCACTGGACGGCGGTGGCGCCGGTGCCGATGATGCCGACCCGCTTGTCGCCCAGCTTGTCCATCGGGGCGCCGTCGTGGGTCCCGCCGGTGTACTCGTAGTCCCACCGGCTGGTGTGGAAGGTGTGGCCCTCGAAGGTGCCGAGGCCGGGGATGCCGGGGAGCTTGGGCCGGTGGAGCGGGCCGGTGCCCCACACGACGAAGCGGGCCCGCAGCTCGTCGCCCCGGTCGGTGCCGATGATCCAGCGCGCCTCCTCCTCGGACCACACGACGCTGGTGACCTCGGTGTGGAGGAGGGCGCCGTCGTAGAGGCCGAACTGCCGGGCGATCCGCCGGCTGTGCTCGAGGATCTCGGGGCCGTGGGCGTACTTCTCGCTCGGCATGTGCCCGGTCTCCTCGAGGAGGGGCATGTAGACGAACGAGTGGGTGTCGCACTGGGCGCCCGGGTACCGGTTCCAGTACCAGGTGCCGCCGACGTCGCCGCCCTTCTCGATGATGCGGACGTCGTCGATGCCGGCCTGCTTGAGCCGGGCGCCGGTGACGAGGCCGGAGAAGCCGCCGCCGACGAGGGCGACGGTGACCTCGGTGCGGATCGGGTCGCGGTCGGTGCGGGGGACGTAGGGGTCCTCGACGTAGTGGGCGAAGGCCCCGGTGACCTCGACGTACTGCTCGTTGCCGTCCTCCCGCAGGCGCTTGTCGCGCTCGGCCCGGTAGCGGGCGAGCACCGCCTCCCGATCGGTCCCCGGCTCCGTGGTCGTCATGGGTCGATCTTACTGCACCTTGACTGCAAGAACCTCGGCGATCCAGGCCGCCACCCGCTCGTGGTCGGTCGGGTCGGCGAGGGTGGCCGTGGCGGCGTCGGCCACGGCGTCCCCCACCACCGGGCGGCGCCGCTCGACCAGCCCGGCGGCGAAGGCGGCGGTGAACTCGGGGTGGGCCTGGACGGTCCACACCCGGTCGCCCACCGTGAACCCGGCGATCGGGCAGTGCTCGGAGCGGGCCCACACCCGGGCCCCCTCGGGCAGCGCCACCACCTGGTCCTGGTGCATGGCCTGGAGCCGCATCGTGGCCGGGCCGTCGGGCAGGTCGAGGTCGTAGGCGTGGACGCCCATGCCCCAGCCGGCGGTGGCCTTCTCGACCCGGCCGCCGAGGGCCTGGGCCAGCAGCTGGTGGCCGAAGCAGATGCCGGCCACGGGGATGCCGGCGGCGACGATCCGGCGGAGGAGGTCCTCGGCCGGGGCGATCCACGGCTCGTCGTCGTAGACCGAGCTGGCCGAGCCGGTCAGCACGTAGCCGTCGTAGGCGCCGACGTCGTCGGGCAGCTCGCCGGCCCGGGCGTCGATCGGCTCCAGGGCGATGCCGTGGGGGGCGAGGAGGGCGTCGAACATGGCCAGGTAGCCGCCCTCGGCGTGCGGCGCGCCGGGGGGCGGGGCCCCGAGGAGGACGAGGCCGACCCGGCGGGGTGCGGTGGTGGAGGACGACACGGCGGCCAGGCTAGGGCGCGTCCTGCCACCGCCTGAAGGTGCCTGGCACCTTGAGGCGGTCCGGGCATCTTGCCGGGGTGCGGCCGGCCGCTCTGGGAGGATCACGACGTGACCCCGACCGCCCGCGCCGTGCCCTGGTGGCGGGCCGCCGCCCCCGGCCTGGCGATCGGGCTCGTCATCGCCCTGTACCGCCTCGACCGGCGCGGGCTCTGGCTCGACGAGGCCTACACCCTCGGCTCCGTCCACCAGCTCGACTCGGCGGTGCCCCGGACCCGCTGGACGATGAGCGCCTACTACGCCGTGCTGCGGGGGTGGCTCGTCGTCTCGGAGTCGGTGTGGTGGATGCGGAGCCTGTCGGTCCTGGCCGCCCTGGGCGCCGTGGCCGTCACCGTCGCCGTCGCCCGCCGGCTGCTGGGGTCGACGGCCGCCGCCCTGGCCGGGGTGCTGATGGCGCTCTCGCCGCTGTGGCTGATCTACGCCCGCGAGGCGCGGTCCTACGGCGTCGTGATGCTCGTGGTGGCGGTGACGTGGCTGGCCGTCGACCACGGGCTGGCCGACCCCGACCCGGTGCGGCGCCGGCGCTGGTGGCTCCTCCACACCGCCGCGGCCCTCGTCCTCCCCCTCCTCCACGGCCTGACCGTGCTCCAGCTGCTGCCCCAGGTGGCCCTGCTGGCGGTGGCCCGGACCGACCGGGCGACGGGGCTCCGCCTGGCCCGGGGCGTGGGGTTGGCCCTCGCCCTCACCGCCGTGCTGGCCCGGACTGCGTCCGACGAGGTCGGCGAGTGGGTCGACCCGGTCGGGTGGGCCACGATCGGCAACGTCGTCGAGCGCTTCCTCAGCCCCTGGCCGCCGGTGTGCCTCGCCCTGGCGGCGCTGGTGCTGGCCGGGGTGGCGTCGAGCGTGGCCGCCGCCGTGCGGGCCGCCGACCCCATGGCCCGGGTCCGATCCCTCGTGCCGGTGCTGTGGGGGCCGGTCCCGCTGGTGCTGCTGGTGCTCGTCTCGCTGGCCCGGCCGTCGCTGGTGCCCCGCTACGCCGTCGGGAGCGTGCCGGGGCTGGCGCTGGTGCTGGCCGCCGCCGTGGCGCGCACCGGGTGGCCCCGGGTGGCGGCGCCGGCCGCCCGGGTGGTCGCGGCCGGGGCCGTGGCCGTCGCCCTGGTCGCCGGGCAGGTCGACCTCCACGCCTCGCCGCTCGACGGCTGGACCGTCGCCGCCCGCCGCATCGCCGCCGACGTCCGCCCCGGCGACACGATCCTGCTGTCGCGGGAGGCGACCACCCGGCCCCCGTTCGAGGCGGCCTGGCGCGCCGTCGACCCGGTGGCCCCGCCGGTGCTCGTCCCCGCCGACCGCCCGCTCGGCACCGTGCTCCGCTTCGAGCCCGACGAGACCCCGAACGGCGAGCGGTGGGACCAGGCCCGGGCCGCCACCGGGCGGGTCTGGGTCGTCGGCGACACCGCCCGGCTCGAGCTCGACCGGCTGCCGTCGCTCACCGTCGACGGCGTCGGCGGCCGCCCGGCGACGCACCGCGAGGTGGCCCGCTGGCACGCCCCCGAGAGCACCATCTGGGTCGTCCTCCTCACCCCCCTCTGACGAGCTCGGTGGGATCCGTGACACCCGGGTGTCACGGATCCCGCCGAGCTCGGGTCAGGTGGGGGCGAGGCGGCCGGCGCTCTTGGCGGGGAGGTGGCCGGCTTCGGCCAGCCAGCGCACCGTCTCGACCAGCGAGTCGCGGATCGGGCGCAGGGTGAGGCCGAGGGCGTCGAGGGTGGCCGAGTCGTCGGTGGCGACCATCGTCGTCATGATCTCGGCGGCGTCGCGGGTCAGCGGGTAGGCCAGCGGCCGGATCCGGCGGATGCCGTCGAGCGTGGCGGCGAAGCCCATCAGCACCGGCTTGGGCAGCGGCGCCCGCCACGCCCGCACCCCGGTGATGGCGTCGATCAGCGCGCCCAGCTCGGCCCAGGGCAGGAAGTGGCCGCCGAGCAGCAGCCGGCGGGGGCCGGTACCGGGCACGAGGCTGGCGACCAGGACGTCGGCCACGTCGCGGACGTCGACCAGGTTGACCCCGCCCCGGGTGCGGGGCCAGCCCTGGGTGCGGGCCGCCACCAGCCCCTCCAGGGTGGCGTCGAGGTGGGGCTGGTCGGCACCGATCACCCCGCCCGGGTAGACGATCGTGATCGGGTCGCCGGCGTCCTGGCGGGCCCGCAGCTCGGTCTCGGTGACGACCTTCGACCGGCCGTAGTCGGTGCGGGGCGAGGCGAGGGTCGAGGTCGGGCGGATCACCGGCTCGGTCGGCGGGACGAACACGGCCACGCTCGACACGTGGACCACCGGGTCGTGGCCGGCGGCGAGGGCGGCCCCGACGACGGTGCGGGCGCCGGTGGTGTTGACGTCGAGCACCGAGGCGCCGTCGTGGCCGGTCATGCCGATGGCGGCGGCGGCGTGGATGGTGGCGTCGCAACCGTCGACCGCCCGGCCCACCGCCTCGGCGTCGACCATGTCGCCGACGACCAGCTCGACGTCGTCGGGCCCGATGCCCCGCCGGGCGAGCACGCCGAGCGCCCGCTCCGGGCTCCGCACCAGCAGCCGCACGTCGTGCCCGGCGGCCCGCAGCGCCGGCACCGTGTACGACCCGACGAACCCCCCACCCCCGGTCACCAGCACCGTCAGCCCCACCCCGCCACCGTACGCCGCGCCGCCCCGGCGAGGTGGGGCTCGTGGACCCCCTCAGCCCCGAGCCCCACCCGGGCTCATCGTGCGCACGACAGGTGTCCGACGGCGACACCCATGGGGGTGATCAGGCCGCCCACCACCACGTCCGGTCGCCCCCAGGGGGTGGGGGGCTAGGGCTGGGCCTCGGTGACGAGGGTCTCGAGGTGCTCCCAGCGGGTGCGGAGGGAGCGGGCGTGGCGGGCCATCCCGGCCCATGGGTCCTCGATCCGGTCCAGCCGGTCGGGGACGGTGGCGGTGGTGAAGCCGTCGGGGCGGAGGTCGGGGTCGTCGAGCTCGTCCCACGTGATCGGGGTGGCGACCGGGGCGCCGGGGCGGGGGCGGACCGAGTAGGGCGCCACCGCCGTCTGGGCCCAGCCGTTGCGGGCCACGTCGACGTAGAGCCGGCCCTTGCGCTTGGCCTTGCGGCCCTCGGCGGTCAGCTCGTCGGGGTGGCGGAGGGCGAGGAGGTGGGCGACGTGGTGGGCGAAGGCGGCGGCCGCCTCGGTCGGGACGCCCCGGTCGATCGGCGTCACCACGTGGATGCCCCGGGACCCGGTCACCTGGAGGTAGGCGGCCAGGTCGAGCTCGTCGAGCAGGTCGCGGGTCCAGCGGGCGGCCTGCACGACCCCGGCGAAGTCGTCGTCGGACGGGTCGAGGTCGACGAGCAGCAGGTCGGGGTGGGGGAGGTCGTCGGCCCGGCTCGGCCAGCGGTGGAAGGAGATGGTGCCGAGGTTGGTCAGCGCCAGCAGGGCGGCCTCGTCGTCGACGACGGGGTGGTTGACCGTCCCGCCCTCCTTGGTGGCCTCGACGGTGCGCACCCACGAGGGCACCCCCCGGCCGGCCTCCTTCTGGTAGAAGCCCTGGCCACCGATGCCCTCGGGGAAGCGCTGGAGCATCAGGGGCCGGTCGGCGAGGTGGCGGACCAGCGTGGGGGCGACCCGGTGGTGGTACTCGGCCAGGTCGGCCTTGGTGATGCCGTCGTCGGGGAACAGCACCCGGTCGGGGTGGGTGATCTCCACGGACCGTCCCCCGACCTCGTACGTCGTCACGCCCGCGACGCTACGCTCCCGCCAGCAGCACGACGCAGCGGGCGGAGGGTGAGCATGAGGTTCGGACGGACGATCCGGCTGGCGGTGGTCGGGGCGGTGCTGGTGGCGGGCGCCGTCGCCTGCGAGCCCCCGGCGCCCCGGCCCCCGGTCCCGCGGCCGCCGGTGCGGGAGACGATCCCGTCCAGCCCGTGGTACTGCCAGCCCCGCGCCTTCAACTCGGTCACCGGGCTGGGGATGGGGACGGTCGACTTCTACGCCGGGCGGCTGCGCAAGCAGCTCCTCCCCGCCCAGTGCGAGGCGCTGGAGGCGGCGATGGTCGAGGCCAAGGCCTACGCCCAGCAGTACCCGACCCGCGCCTCCGCCGAGGCCGGGGGCTTCCGGGTCGCCTTCGAGTTCTTCTCGGGCATGGGCACCCACCACGGCAAGGGCACGCTGACCGAGGCGGTGGTCAACGCCCCCGGGTTCGACCGCAACGACCCGATCCTCCCCGGCACCGCCACCTTCGACCCGACCCGGCCCAACTTCCTCCAGTACGACGGGGCCGGCCCCGACGCCGAGCTGGTCGGGATGTCGTGGTACATCCGCTCGACCACCGGCCCGCCGAAGGGCTTCGCCGGCGGCATCGACTGGTGGCACCACCACCCGCGGCTCTGCGTGACGAGGACGGACACGAGGATCATCGGGATCAACTGGCCCGACTCGTCGTGCTCGGGCCCCGACCGGCTCAACCTCAACATGGAGCGCTACTACATGCTCCACCTCTGGGTCGTCGACGACCTGGAGTACCGGGCCGACGTCTTCGCCCCCATGCACCCCTGCATCCGCTACGACGGCACGATCTTCGACCAGGACGACCCGTGCCACGACGTCCCCAACGCGCCGACGCCGCGCACCCGCTCGGCGGTCGTACCCGGGACGAAGACGCCGCTCGGCTTCTGCCCGATCGGCACCAACCTCCCCCCGCCCTCCTGACCGGTCGCCGTCAGGCCCGCTCCCGCAGGCCGATGCCGTGGGGGCCGACGAGGCGGTGCCACGCGACCGGCCCGCCGAGCTCGACCGGCTCGGCGTCGGGTCCGGCGAGGACGTCGCGCCAGCGCCCGGCGGGGACGTCGACGTCGGCGTCGCCGGCATGCTGCGGGCGGACGGGCACGACGACGAGGACCTCGTCGTGTCCCCGGGTGAAGGCGCAGACGTCGGGGCCGGCGTCGAGGGCCCGGTAGGCCCCGAGGAAGGCGTCGGGGCGGCGGGCCCGGAGGGCGAGCCCGGCCCGGATCAGGGCCAGCTTGGCCGGCGGGTCGTCGGCGGCGACGGCGGCGGCCCGGGCGTCCCAGTCGACCGGCCGCCGGTTGTCCGGGTCGACCAGCGAGAGGTCCTCCAGCTCGTCGCCCTGGTAGATGTCGGGCACGCCGGGCACGGTCAGCTTGAGCAGCACCTGGGCGAGCGACACCCCCGCCGCCTCCTCGGCGATCCGGGCCTGGAAGGGCCGGAAGGTGGCGAGGAAGGGCTCGTGGTCGAGCAGGGCCCGGGCGTAGGCCTGGACCCGGCCCTCCCAAGCCTCGTCGACCTCGACCCACGTCGTGTTCCGCTTGGCCTCCCGCAGCGCCTTGGTGAGGTACTCCTCCAGCCGCTCGGCGGTGATCGGCCAGGCCCCGAGCAGGGTCTGGAGCACGAGCTGCTGCTCGGCCCCGTCCGGGGCGCCGTCGACCACCAGGTCGGCGGTGGCGTCACGCCACCCGGCCACCAGCTCCGCCCACTCGTCGGCGTGGCGGGCGAGCAGCCCGATCCGGGCCCGGACGTCGGCCGACCGCTTGGTGTCGTGGGTCGAGGAGATGACCAGGTTGCGGGGCCAGCGGTCGGCCCGCTCGGCGTTGACGGCGTGGAAGGCGGCGACGGCGAGGCCGAACCGGCTCGGGTCGCCGCCGACCTCGTTCAGGGCGAGCAGGCGGAGGTACCGGTAGAAGGCGGTGTCCTCGACGCCCTTGGCCGTGACCGCCGGGGTGGTCTGCTGGAAGCGGGTGACGACCTCGTCGGCGGCCGGACCGGCCAGGTCGGAGTCGAGGGTGAGGACGTCGAGGAGGGCCACGGGCATGTCGGCCTCCTCGATCACCTCCCGGTCGCGGTCGCTGATCTCCCCCCGCCCGGGCACGACGTAGGAGCGGTAGACGGGGAAGGTGGCCACCGCCCGGGTCAGCTCGTCGAGGCTCAGGTCGAGCCCGGCGGCGACGCAGGCCCGGTGGAGCCGCTCGACCTCGGGCCGGAAGGTGGTGGCGGCCTGCTCGGCCATGGCCTCGGCGGCGTGCTCGGCGAAGGGCCGGGGGTCGCCCGACGCCTCCTCCCACAGGGTGGTCAGGGCGGCCTCGCCGGCGGGGTCGACGAACAGGGCGGTGATGTCGTTGAGCACCTCGTAGCCGACCGTCCCCGACACCGGCCACGGGCGCAGCGCCTCGCCGACGTGGAGGATCTTCTCGACCCAGATGTCGGCCTCGCCGGCCCGCTCGGCCAGCCTCGTGAAGTAGCCGGCGGGGTCGGCCAGCCCGTCGGGGTGGTCGATCCGCAGCCCGTCGATCACGCCCTCGTCGACCAGCCCCAGCACGGTGTCGTGGAAGGTCGAGAAGACGAGGTCGTCCTCCATGCGCACCGCGGCCAGATCGTCGACGTCGAAGAACCGCCGCCAGCGCCCGGTCTCGGGGTCGAGGTCGAAGAACCGCTCCCGCAGGTCGGGGTCGGTCCACCAGCGGTTCTCGTCGCCGGTGCCCATGTGGTTGGGGACGATGTCGAGGATGATCTGCAGGCCGGCACGCGCCAGCTCGCGCAGCCCGTCCTCGCCGCCGAGCGCCTCCGCCACCCGGGTCGGGTCGACGACGTCGTAGCCGTGCGTCGAGCCCGAGCGCGCCTGGAGCGAGGGCGAGAGGTAGAGGTGGGAGACGCCGAGGTCGCGCAGGTAGGGGACGAGCCCGCGCGCCTCGCGAAAGCCGAGCCCCGGTCCCAGCTGGAGCCGGTACGTCGCGCGCAGCGGCTCGCTCATCCCACCCGGCGGAGCAGGACGAGCG
>DASTYI010000094.1:0-31477 GCA_035765045.1 Iamia sp.
GGTGGCGGTGTCACCCCGGGGCGGGCGGTGGGCGACCCGGTCCCGCAGCCGGCCCGTCCACTCCGTCATCGCCGCCGCCAGAAGGTGGTCCTTCGACGAGAAGTTCCGGTAGATCGTGGCCAGGGCGACGTTGGCCGTGGCGGCCACGTCGCGCATCTGGACGGCGTCGTAGCCGCCCTCGGCGCCGAGCTCGAAGGCGGCGTCGATCAGCCGGCGCCGGCGCTCCTGCTGCTCGGCGGTGAGCGTCGCCGGGTCCCAGGTCTGCTCAGCCACGGGGGATGTCCCGGAACGGCACCGTCTTGTCGACCCGCGGGTCGGGCGGGAGGCCGAGGGTCCGCTCGCCCATGACGTTGCGCTGGACCTCGTCGCTGCCGCCGGCGATGCGGATCGACGGGGCGCTCAGGAAGTGCTGCTGCCAGCGGCCCTGCTCGGGGGCGGCGGCACCGGCCAGCATCCCGTGGGCGCCCTGGATGACGAGGGCCAGCTCGGCGTCGGCCTTCATGTTCCACGCCGCCCGCAGCTTCATCACCGAGGCCTCGGGCCCCGGCGCCCGGCCCTGCGCCGTGGCCGTGCGGATCCGCATCTGGAGGTAGCGGGTGATCTGGCCCCGCGACCAGGCGGCGGCCAGGCCCTGGCGGACGAGAGGGTCGGCGGCGGCGCCGGTGGCGCGGGCCAGGGCCAGCAGGTCGTCGAGGGTGGGCCCGCTGGTGTGGCCGCCCATGAACGCCCGCTCGTTGGCCAGGGTGGTCATGGCCACGCCCCAGCCGCCCCCGACCTCGCCGAGCACGGCGTCGTGGGGCACCCGGGCCCCGTCGAGGAAGACCTCGCTGAAGTGCGAGGCGCCGGTGATCTGGCGCAGCGGGCGGATCTCGACGCCGGGCTGGCGCATGTCGATCAGGAAGTAGGTGATGCCCCGGTGCTTGGGGACGTCGGGGTCGGTGCGGGCCAGCAGGATGCCGAAGTCCGAGTAGTGGGCGCCCGAGGTCCACACCTTCTGGCCGGTGACGACCCACTCGTCGCCGTCGCGCACGGCCCGGGTCGACAGCCCGGCCAGGTCGGAGCCGGCGCCGGGCTCGCTGAAGAGCTGGCACCAGACCTCCTCGCCCCGGAGGAGGGGGGCGAGGTAGCGCTCCTTCTGGGCCTCGGTGCCGTGGGCGATGATCGTCGGCCCCGCCATCTGGACGCCGACGGCGAAGGCGCCGGTGGGCAACCCGTAGGCGAGGGCCTCCTCGCGGAAGATGGCCGCCTCGGTGGCGGTGCCGCCCCGCCCGCCGTAGGCCTCGGGCCAGGCCACGCCGGCCCAGCGGTGCTCGGCCAGGAGCGCCTGCCACGGGCGGGCCCGCTCGACGAAGGCGGCCTCGTCCTCACCCGGGACCCGCCGGACCGCCCGGGCCTGGTCCGACCCGGCGTAGGTGTCGAGCCAGCCGCGCGCCTCCTTGCGGAACGCCGCCTCCTCGGGGCTCTCCTCGAAGTCCATCGTCCTCCGGTCTAGTGGGTCGTCGCGGCCATGCCCGCCCCGATGCGGAGCAGCTGCTCGGTGGCGCCGCCGAGGGTGAGCTCGAGCTCGCGGGCGGCGACCAGGTAGCGGTGGACCGGGTGGTCGACGTCGACCCCGGTACCGCCGTGGATGTGGACGGCGGTGTGGGCGACCCGGTGGGCTGCCTCGGCCGCCCAGTAGGCCGCCACCTGGACCTCGGTCGCCGCCGGCAGCCCCTCGGCCAGCCGCCAGGCCGCCTGCCAGAGCACGAGGTCGACGGCCTGGACGTCGATGTAGCCGTCGGCGGCCCGCTGCCCGACGGCCTGGAAGGTGGCGATGGGGCGGCCGAACTGCACCCGCTCCTTGGCGTGGGCGGCGGTCAGCTCCAGGGCCCGCCCGGCCACCCCGGCGGCCTGGGCGCAGGCGCCGACGGTGGCCCGCTCGACCAGCCAGCCCACGGCGGCCGGGTCGTCGGTGACGAGCACGGCGGGCGTGGCGTCGAGGGCCAGCCGGGCCTGGAGGTCGCCGTTGGTGACCCGCTGGGGCTCGACCGTCAGCCCGTCGGCCCCCGCCTCGACCAGGAACAGCGCCGCCCCGCCTTCGGCGAGCGTGGCCGGCACGACCACGGCGTCGGCCACGGTGCCGGCCGGGACGCAGGTCTTCACCCCGGTGAGGCGCCAGCCGTCGCCGTCCGCCACCGCCGTGGTGGTCGGCCGCTCGGGCGTGCGGTGGGCGGGCTCGACGAGGGCGCCGGTCAGCACCACCTCACCGGTCACGGCGGGCCGCACCCAGCGGGCGACGAGGTCGTCGGGGCCGAAGGTGGCGATCGGCAGGGCGCCGAGCACGCAGTGGGCGAGGACCGGCACCGGGGCGACGGTCCGCCCCACCTGCTCCAGCACCAGGCACTGCTCGACGATGCCGAGCCCGGCGCCGCCCACCGTCTCGGGCAGGGCCACGCCGAGCAGCCCGGCGTCGGCCAGGGCGGCCCACAGCTCGCGGTCGAAGCGGTCGCCGTCGGGCCCCTCGGCGGCCCGCAGCCGGTCGACGGTGACCAGGTCGGTGAGGATCCGCCCGGCCAGGGCGGCCAGCTCCTCCTGCTCCTCGCTGCGGGCGAAGTCCACGTCCTGCCTCCTAGCGGGGGGCCCGGGGCAGGCCCAGGCCGACCATGGCGATGATGTCGCGCTGCACCTCGTTGGTCCCGCCCCCGAAGGTGAGGATCAGGGCCGAGCGGTAGGCCCGTTCGAGCCGGCCGCGGAGGACGGCGCCGGGCGAGCCCCGGGTGACGGTGGCCTCGGGCCCGACGACCTCCATCAGTGCCCGGTAGGCCTCGATCGACAGCTCGGTGCCGAAGACCTTGGTGGCCGAGGCGTCCTGCGGGCCCAGGCCGTGGCGCACGCCCCAGGCGATCTTCCAGTTGATCAGCTTGAGGAACTCGACCTTGGCGTGGACCCGGGCCAGGTGGAGCTGCACCCACTCCTGGTCGATCACCCGGCGCCCGTCGGCCAGGCGGGTCTCGGTGGCCCAGGCCCGGACCTCGGCCAGGTGGTTCTGCACCGGGGCGGCCGAGCAGAGGGCGACCCGCTCGTGGTTGAGCTGGTTGGTGATCAGCTTCCAGCCCTCGTTCTCCCCGCCGACCAGGTTGGCCGCCGGCACCCGGACGTCGTCGTAGAACGTGGCGCTGGTGGTCACGCCGGCCACCGTCGGCACCGGGGTCCACGAGAAGCCCGGGGAGGCGGTGTCGACGAGGAACATCGACAGGCCCTTGTGGCGCTTGGCGTCGGGATCGGTGCGGGCGGCCAGCCAGACGTAGTCGGCGTACTGGATCAGGCTGGTCCACATCTTCTGGCCGGTGATCACGTACTCGTCGCCGTCGCGCACGGCCCGGGTGGTCAGCGAGGCCAGGTCGGTGCCGGCGCCGGGCTCGGAGTAGCCGATGGCGAAGTGCATCTCGCCCTTGAGGATCTTGGGCAGGAACGCCTCGCGCTGGGCGTCGGTGCCGTACTGCATCAGCGTCGGGCCGACGGTGTTGATGGTGAGGAAGGGCACCGGGGCGCCGACCAGGCTGGCCTCGTCCATGAAGATCAGCTGGTCGATCATCGACCGGGCCTGCCCGCCGTACTCCTCGGGCCAACCGATCCCGAGCCAGCCGTCCTCGCCCATCCGGCGGACCAGGCCCTTGTAGAGCTCCTCCCCGCCGTACTCGCCCCCGCCCGAGGCCATCGCCTCCTGGACCTCGTCGGTCATCAGCTCGGCGAAGTACGCCCGCAGCTCGGACCGGAGGGCGTCCTGCTCCTCGGTGAAGGCGATCCGCATCCCCCCACAGTAGAACCAGTTCTACCCCCCGTGCTCACCTGTCCAGCGAACCTCGCGAGAACGTGTTCTCTGTGGCGACTGCTACGGTTCCGGGCGGGAGGTTGCGACATGAGGGGTTCGCACGCACGACCGTTGACGATGGCTGCGTTGGCGGCCGTCGCGATCATGGGGGCCGGCTTCGGTCTACCGGCGGCCTCGTCCGAGGAGTGGCCGCGGCCGCCCGCGGCGGAGGGACCGGCCGATCCCGTCCCGGAGACCATCGTGCAGGAGCTTCCGGACCTGTCCGAGGAGCCCCACGACGAGGCCGCCCTCGAGGCCGAGAACGACCGCCTGCTCCGCTGCCTGGCCGCCGCGGGGCTGACCGAGGTGGAGAGCGAGCTCACCTTCGACGGACCGAGGGTGACCCACCGGCTGGAGATCCATCGGCGCGGCTCGCCGCTCTCGGCGGAGCAGGCCCACGAGGTCGAGGCCGAGTGCACGGCCCGCCTGGCCGTACTGATCACCGACTTCGAGCCGGCCCGCTGATGGCCGCCGCAGCACGCAGCCCCCGGCGCGGCCGGTTGGGGTACGCCAAGCAGGTGGCCAGCGCCGTTGGGGTCGTCGGCACGGTCCTGACCGGCACGGGTGCGCCGGTGGGCGCCACCATCAGCCACTACGGCACCACCACCAGCCACGGCTGCACCTTCAACAGCGCCCATCACATCTTCGGGACCCCGGGCATCGTCTTCGGCAGCACCTCCTGGGCCTCCGAGGACCCCGGCTGCCTGCGCTTCGTGCGCGTCCGCTTCGAATACGCGGATTACACCCAGACCTTCCAGGCCAACGAGTACTACATCGGGCGGGAGGTGGTCTCGAGCGGCTTCAAGTCGTCCCTGCACTCCACCCGGGCCCTGGATGGCACGCTCGTCAGCCGCCGGTTGGCCGCCTTCTGATCGCGCCACGCCGATGAGGGACGTCCGGCGCGTTCTGTGCGACATGGTTCCCGGCCTCGAGGACCACCACTTCACCCCGTCGGACCGGCCGCTGGCCGAGGTGCTCGACCACGCCAACCGTCAGGCGGTCTTCGCTGCCGTGATGCGCCTCGCTCCGGACGTCTCCCGTCAGGCCCTCGTCTCCGGGGCGACGTGGGACGACATCGTCGCCTGGCTCGACGCGGCAGGCGACGATGCGGCCCCGACGGCGGAGGACCGCCCGCCCAGGGGGAGCTACGTGTCGCCCAACACGACGCTCCGCCCGCTCACCCCGGTCGACATCGACGCCCTCTACCACGCCTCGCTCGACCCCCGGACCAACCATCGCTGGCGCTTCCGGGGCGGGACGCCCTCGCCGGCCGAGTTCCACCAGGCGTTGTTCTCGGCCGAGGTGCTGTGCCAGTACATGGTGGTCGACCTCGAGACCCGGCACGGCGTCGGGCTGGTGACGGCGTACGCCGCCGACCACATGGCCCGCCACGCCCGCGTGGCCGTCCAACGGCTGCTGGCCGAGGACGCCGCCCCGGAGTCTCAGGGCCTGATGATCGAGGGCTTCATGGTCTTCGTGCAGTACCTGTTCGACCACTTCGACCTCAACAAGGTCTATGTCGAGGTGCCCGAGTACAACATGTCGATCTTCGACCTCGGTCCGACCTCGTTGCTCCAGGTCGAAGGTCGGCTCGAGGACCACCTGTACTGGGGGGACCGCACGTGGGACATGTGCATCCTGGCGCTGTACCGCCGCCATTGGGAGACGATCGCCGACCACTTCCGGGGGCGCTGGCCCGAGGGCCACTTCGATCGCCGGTCGCGGCCGTAGTGGTCGCCGGGGACGGAACGAGGGCCCCCGCGGACGGGGGCCCTCGGCCGACGTGTGCGCCCCGGGGGATTCGAACCCCCAACCTGTGGATTAAGAGTCCATTGCTCTGCCGTTGAGCTAGAGGCGCGGAGCGAGGTTAGCGACGTCTGCCCGAGTCGCCCAACCTGTTGGTCCTACGATCCGGGGCGATGCGGACACGACGGGCGCTCGCCCTCCTCGCCGCCGGGGCGCTGGTGCTCGGAGGCTGCAGCGGTGCCGACGAGGGCTCCGACGCCGGCCCTGACACAGAGGCCCGCGATGGCACCACGACCACGGCGGCGGAGACCACCACCACCCTCGACCCCGCCGACCCGGCGAGCGTCGAGGCCGACCCGAGCCCCGGTTGCGGCACCGAGCCCGACGTCGACCCGGTGGGCGAGGACCTCCCCGGCGACGTCGAGCAGACCTTCACGAGCGCGGGCGTCGAGCGGGTCTACCGGCTCGGCGTCCCGGCCGGCTACGACCCGGCGACGCCGACTCCGCTGGTCGTCAACCTCCACGGGTCGGGCTCCGACGCGGCTCAGGCGAGCGCCTACGGCGACGTTCCCCGGCGGGCGGCGGAACGGGGCGTCCTCACCGTCGCCCCCCAGGGCGTCGACGGCGTGTGGGAGCTCGGCGACGGGGCCGACACCGACTTCCTGAACGCCGTGCTGGACGACGTCGAGGCCCGCCACTGCGTCGATCGGAACCGGGTCCACGGCGTGGGCATGTCGCTCGGTGCGGCCAAGATCGCCTTCTACGCCTGCGGCGAGGGTGATCGCTTCGCCAGCCTGGTCCTCGTCACGGTCGAGATCTTCGCCGGCACCTGCCGATCGATGCCCGTGGTCGCCTTCCACGGCACCGACGACCCGGTCGTGGCCTACGGCGAGGGCGGCGGCACCGTCGACGCCGCCGCGACCCCCAACGCCGGCGTGCCGGGCACGCTCGCCAACATCGCCGACTGGGCCGAGAACGCCGGCTGCACCCCCGACCCCGATGTCTCGACCATCGGCGACGACGTCGAGCTGCGCTCCTACCCGGGCTGCGACGAGGGGGTGGACGTGGCGCTCTACACGATCGTGGGCGGCGGCCACACCTGGCCCGGCAGCGCCATCGACCTCGGCCCGCCCGAGTGGACGACCGACACCGTCGACGCCACCGCTCTGGCCCTCGACTGGTTCGCCGCTCACCCCCGCCGCTGAGCGTCGGGACCATCGCGCCGCAATACCCTCCCGGGGATGCGTGCCGCCGTCATCACCGAGCCCGGGGACCCCGACGTCCTCGCCGTCCAGGACATCCCCGAGCCGACCCCCGGACCCGAGGAGGTCCTGGTCGCCATCCGGGCCACCGCCCTCAACCGGGCCGACCTCCTCCAGCGCCGCGGCTTCTACCCCGAGCCCGGCCCGCCCCGCGAGCACGAGGTGCCGGGCATGGAGCTGGCGGGCACGATCGTCGCCCTCGGCGAGCGGGCCACCGCCTGGCAGGTGGGCGACGAGGTGATGGGCATCGTCGCCGGCGGGGCCTACGCCGAGCGCATCGCCGTCCACGAGCGCCAGCTGATGGCGGTGCCGCCCGCCCTCGGCCTGGCCGACGCGGCCGCCGTGCCCGAGGTGGCGATCACGGCGTGGGACGCCCTCGTCGTCCAGGGCGGGCTGACCAGCGGGCGCACCGCCCTGATCCACGCCGGGGCCTCCGGGGTCGGCTCGGCCGGCATCCCGATCGCCAAGGCGCTCGGCGCCACCGTCGTCACCACCACGTCGACGGCGAAGGTCGAGGCGTGCCGGGCTCTCGGGGCCGACGTCGTCGTCGACTACACCCGCGAGGACTACGTCGAGGCGGCGTGGGCGGCCACCGGGGGCCAGGGCGTCGACGTCGTGCTCGACGTGATCGGCGGCGACTACCTGATGCGCAACGTCAAGGCCCTGCGCACCGGCGGCACCATCGTCCAGGTCGGGGTGATGGGCGGGGGGCGGACCGACATCGACCTCGCCGCCCTGCTCCCCAAGCGGGCCCACCTGGTCGGCACCGTCCTGCGGGCCCGGCCGCTCGAGGAGAAGATCGCCGTCACCCAGCGCTTCGCCCGCGAGGTCCTGCCCTGGTACGCCACCGGCACCATCCGCCCCGTGATCGACAGCCGCTACCCCCTGGCCGCCATCGCCGACGCCCACCGCCACATGGAGGCCAACGCCAACGTCGGCAAGATCCTCATCGACACCGGCGACTGACCCCGCCCCGCCCCGCGACCTCCACCCCACAAGAACGCCTTCCTGCGCGCCCCCGGTCGCGAACGCGCGACGAGGGGACACAGGAAGCGGTTCTTGTGGGTCCAGGGTCGCGTCGCTGGGTTCTTGTGCGGTGAGGTTGCGGAAGCGCGACGTGGGGGCCACAGGAAGGCTGGGTGGGCGACCGGCGGGACGTGGCGACCGGGGCGACTGACCGACGGGGGACCGGGCGGCGGGCCGGCCGGGAGCGGGCGACGGCGCGGCCAGGGCGACGGCCCGACAGGGAGGACGGGGTGACCGGCGGGGCAGGGCGACCGGGGCGGCAGACCGACCGGGCGACCGGCGGGACGGAGGACGAGGGCGACCGGGCGACCGGGGGAGTGGCGCGACCAGGGTGAGGGGGCGACAGGGGCGCGGCCGACGGGGCAGCGGGCGACCGGCGTGACGGGCCGACCGGGCGACCGGGTGACGAGCCGATCGGGCGACCGGGCACCGGGGGATGGACCGACGGGGGACGGGGAGGGACGGCCGGGTCGGGGGCGGGGCCAGGTCCGGGGCGGGGGCGGGGCCAGATCCGGGCCGGCTCCAGGGCCAGGGCCGGGGCCGGGGCGGGGCCGGGAGATCAGGTGGGGAGGGGCTTCAGCATGGGGGTGCGGGTGGTGGGGTCGAGGCCGTGGGCGGCCTCGTCGGAGATGACGGCGGCCAGGCCGGGACCGATCTCGTCGGGGGCCAGGTCGCGGAAGCCCCACCGCCGGTAGAGGGGGGCGTTCCAGGGGACGTCGCGGAACGTCGTCAGGGTGACGCCCCGCCGTCCGTCGGCCCGGGCCCACTCGTCGACCCAGCCCATCAGCCGGCGCCCGAGGCCCTGGCCCTGGTGGTCGGGGTCGACCGTCACCTGCTCGACGTGGGCGTGGGCGTCGACCCGGTCGACCACGACGTAGCCGAGCGGCCGGTCGTCGTCGCCCACCACCACGGCGCAGCGCCCGTCGGCGGCGTGGGCCTCCAGCACGGCGGCGTCCATCGGCTCGTCGCTCGCCACCTCGGGCAGCCCGACCTCGGCGAAGGCCCGGCCGGCCCGGACCTCGATCCGCCGGAGCGCGGCCACGTCCGCCGCCGTGGCCCGCCGGACCCGCACGCCGCCGGCTCCGGCCCCGGCCACGCCGCCGCCGCCGCCGGCCCCGCCGCCGGCCCCGGTCACGTGTCGGCCGAGACGGGGGGTCGGTCGGGGAGGGTCCAGGTGGCCGGGTCGAGCGGGGCGACGGCGCTGTCGCGCCGGCGGCGGGCCCGCCGGGTCAGCCCCGGCTCGGGCAGGACGAAGCGCAGCACGAGGGCGATCACGAAGCCGGCGACCATCCCCCCGATGTGGGCCTGCCACGCCACCGCGGTGTCGTCGGGGGTCGCCAGCTGGGCGACGAGGTACGGCCCGAGCAGGGCCCACGCCGGCAGGGTGACGGCGATCAGCGGCACCGGCGCCACCAACGAGAAGATCCGCCGTCGGGGTCCGACGAGGAGGAAGGCCCCCATGGCCGCCGACACCGCCCCCGAGGCGCCGACGAGGGGCGCGGCCGAGCCGGTGTTGAGGGCCACGAAGGTGAGCGTGCCCAGGACGCCGCCGACGAGGTACAGCCCGAGGAAGGGCCCGGGCCCGAAGCGGTCCTCCACGGCGGCGCCGAACACCCACAGGAAGAGCATGTTCACGCCCAGGTGCACCAGGCTGCCGTGGAGGAACATGGCGGTCAGCAGCGACGCCAGCACCGGCTTGCGGTCGATGATCGGGCGGTCGGCGTCCTCGGTGCAGACGGCGCCGTCGCTGCGGGACTCGAGCGAGCGGATCTCGCACGGCACCGCCCCCCAGGCCGAGTAGTGCTCGACCAGGTCGCGCTCCTCCTCGGTGGTGAGCGAGCCGGCGTCGACCTGGCCCCGCTGGAGGCTGGCCGGCTGGAGCAGGAGGAAGACGGCGACGTTGATGCCGATCAGGGCGAGGACGACCCACGGGACGGTCCGCCGGGGGCTGTCGTCGCGCAGGGGGACGGCCATCAGGGCACCTCGACGACGACCGTGCCGGCCACCAGGTCGTGCGGGCCCCGCCCGGTCGGCGAGAGCTGCACCCACAGGGCGAGCAGGACGAGCAGCGGCGGGAACAGCCAGAACACGGTGAGGGTGACGGCCCGGGCGATCGCCGCGCTGCGGGACGGGGCCTCGCCGGTGGCCTCGTCGAGGACGGCCAGGCCCTCGCGGCGGTGGCCCGAGGTGCCGCCGTCACGACCGATGCGGACGGCCTCGTCGGCCACCAGCAGGACGCCGAACAGCGAGACCAGGGCGATGGCGAGCAGGACGGCGTCGAAGGTCCACGCCAGGGTGACGGCGACGAGCACCACGACGAGCAGGGGGGAGTCGTCGAGCCGGGCGACCCGGGCCCGGCGGCGGGCCTCGGTGGTGGCGACCGGGCCCCAGGGGGTGACCGGGCGGGGCCGGGTGGCGTCGTCGGCCTCGACCTCGGCCCGGGTGATCAGGGCCGGCGCCTCGAAGGGGACGACGATCGTGCCGGCGATGCGATCGGGGACGCCCCGGCGGGAGGGCAGGGCGACGACGCTCAGGATCGCCCCGCCGGCGATGGCGACCACGACGCCGCCCACCCCGAAGCCGGCGACGCTGTCGACCATCACCAGCACGGCCGGGACGGCGAGGATCACCGACAGGCTGGCGATGGCGGCGACCGTCCCCCGCACCCAGGCGGTGGTCGGGTCGATGCGGGGCCGGTCGAGCTCGGCCACCCGCAGGCCGGTGGCGAGCTTGCCCGGGGTGGCCCCGAGGCGGAGCAGGAACAGGGCCTCGAAGGTCGCCAACCCGGCCAGGCCGAGGCCCAGGCGGGCCAGCAGCCGGGGCGCGGGGACGATCCGGGTGACGATGTAGAGGATCAGCAGCGACAGGGCGATGTCGATCGCCCGGGCCCAGATCCGGCGGCCCAGGGGCGCCGCGAGGGGGACCGGCTCGGGTCGCTGCCACCCCGAGGGGGGCGACCAGGGGGACCCGAGCGGTGCGGTCAGCGGTCCTCGATCGCCGTGTAGGGCCGCTCGCCGGCCCCCGTGTAGAGCTGGCGGGGGCGGCCGATCTTCTGGTCCTGCTCCCGCAGCTCCTTCCAGTGGGCCAGCCAGCCCGCCATGCGGGGGATGGCGAACAGCACCGTGAACATCTCGGTGGGGAAGCCCATCGCCTGGTAGATCAGCCCCGAGTAGAAGTCGACGTTCGGGTACAGCTTCCGGCTCTTGAAGTAGTCGTCCTCGAGGGCGACCTCCTCGAGCTTGAGGGCGATGTCGAGCAGCGGGTTCTTCCCCGTGACCTCGAAGACCTCGTCGGCCGTCTGCTTGATGATCCGGGCCCGCGGGTCGTAGTTCTTGTACACCCGGTGGCCGAAGCCCTGGAGCTTGCCCTTGCCCTCCTTGACCGACTCGACGAAGGCGGGGACCTCGTCGATCGAGCCGATCTGGGTGAGCATCCGGATCACGGCCTCGTTGGCGCCGCCGTGGCGGGGGCCGTAGAGGGCGGCGGCGGCGCCGGCGGCGGCCGAGTACGGATCGGCGTTCGACGAGCCGATCATCCGCATCGTCGCCGTGCCGCAGTTGAGCTCGTGGTCGGCGTGGAGGATGAACAGCGTGTCGAGGGCGTGGGCCAGCGCGTAGTTGGCGTCGTAGCGGGGCTCGGCGATCTTCCACATCATCGAGAGGAAGTTGGCCGTGAAGCCGAGGCTGTTGTCGGGGTAGACGAAGGGCTGGCCGACCGAGAAGCGGTGACAGGCGGCGGCGAGCGTGGGCATCTTGGCGATCAGCCGCACCGTCTGGCGGTAGCGGTTGTCCTCGTCCTCGATGTTCTTGGCGTCGGGGTAGAAGGTCGACAGGGCGGCGATGGCCGAGACCAGCATCCCCATCGGGTGGGCGTCGTGGTGGAAGCCCTCGAGGAAGCGCTTGCGCACGTTCTCGTGGATGAACGTGTGGTACGTGATGTCGTGGACCCACGGCTCGAACTGCTCGGCGGTGGGCAGCTCGCCGAAGATCAGCAGGTAGGCGACCTCGAGGTAGCTGCTCTTCTCGGCCAGCTCCTCGATCGGGTAGCCGCGGTAGCGGAGGATGCCGGCCTCGCCGTCGATCTCGGTGATGGCCGACGAGGTGGCGGCCGTCTGCGTGTAGGCCGGGTCGTAGAACCATGTGTTGCCGAGGAGCTTCTTCCACTGCGCCGAGTCGACCCCCCCGTCGACGATCGGGATCTCGATCGACTCGCCGGTCCGGTTGTCGGTGATCGTCACGCTCTCGGCCACGAAGTGTCCTTCTTCTCGTCGTCTGCGTCGACAACATACCGCCGGGCGCAGGCTTCAGTGACCGCCTCCGGCCGAGTTCTCCTCGGGTTCACCCGGTGCCAGCACCCGGACGCCGGGCCGACCGGGCCCCTCGGTCTCCAGCTGGTGCCGCACGGCGTCGACCACGGCCTGCGCCGGCGCCGACAGCCGGGTGCGCCGGCTGGTGGCCAGGCCGACGGTCCGCGGGCCGAGCCCGGTGATCTCCAACCGGCGCCAGCCCTGCGGCGGCGGGATGGGGGCGGCGGTGGCCGGGAGCACGGCGGCGCCGAAGCCCTCCTGGGCCAGGGCGGCCAGGGCCCGCATGCCGTCGACCTCGGCCAGGGCGGTCAGGCGGATGCCGGCCCGGTCGGCGGCGGCGTCGAGGTCGTCGCGGAAGGCGGTGCCGGGCGGCTCCAGCAGCAGCGGGTGGCCGGCCAGCTCACCCAGGGCGATGCGGCCCCGCTTGCGCCGGGCCAGCGGCGTCCCCGGCGGGGCGAGGACGACCCGCTCCTCCTCGAACAGCGGCTCGGCCACGAGGTCAGGGTCGGTGATCGGCAGGTTGACGACGGCGGCGTCGAGCGTGCCCGCGACGACCTGGGGGAGCAGCGAGGTGGTGGTGGCGTCGACGATCACCAGGTGGATGCCGGGGTAGGCGCCGGCCAGGGCCGGGATCAGGTGGGGGAGGACCCAGGCGCCGACCGTGCCGATCATCCCGAGGCGCACCCGCCCGGTGATCGTCCCGGCGTGGGCGGCGAGGTCCGAGACCACGGCGTCGAGCTCGACCTGCACCCGGCGGGCCCGGTCGACGACGATCCGGCCCTCGTCGGTCAGGCCCCCGGTGGCCCGGTCGACCAGGGCGACGCCGAGCTCCCGCTCCAGGTTGGCGACGTGGCTCGACACGTTCGACTGCACCGTGTGGAGGGCCCGGGCCGCGGCCGAGAACGACCGGTGGTCGGCTACCGCGGCGAGGGCGGCGAGCTGTCGGAGGTCCACGGCCCGAGTCTGGCCCACCGCCTCAAGGTGCCAGGCACCTTGAGGCGGTCGAGATCCCCGGCCCGGGTCTGGCCCGTCGGCCGGGGCTACCGTCGGGTCGATGCCCGATCCCCGTGAGGCTGCCTTCTTCGACCTCGACCGCACCCTGCTCGCCGGGGCCAGCGGGCCGGTCATCACCGAGGCCCTGCGGGGCGCCGGCGTCATCCCCGACCGGCCCATCCCGGGCGAGGGCCTCGTCTACAAGCTCTTCGACATCGTGGGCGAGACCCTGCCGTCGATGCTCCTCACCCGGCAGGCCGCCCGGGTCGCCTCGGGCTGGAACCGGTCCGTCGTGCAGGAGGCCGGCAAGGTCGCCGCCGAGCGGCTCGTCGACGACGTCCTGCCCTACGCCCGGCTGCTGATCGACGAGCACCACGCCGCCGGCCGCCTCGTCGTCATGGCCACCACGTCGCCCTACGACCTGGTGGCGCCGCTGGCCGAGGCCATCGGGATCGACCACGTCATCGCCACCCGCTACGGCGAGCGCGACGGGGCCTACGACGGCACGATCGACGGGCCCTTCGTGTGGGGCCCGGGGAAGCTGGCCGCGGTGCGCGAATGGGCCGCCGGCCACGGGGTCGACGTGGGGCGCAGCTGGGCCTACTCCGACAGCATCTACGACCTGCCCCTGCTGTCGGCCGTCCGCCACGCCACCGCCGTCAACCCCGACCCCCGGCTGCGCGTGGTCGCCGCCCTGCGCCGCTGGCCGAGCATGCACTTCGACGTGCCCGCCGGGGTGCCCAAGCTGGCCGGCATCGAGCCGCAGATGGCGCTCCAGCTGCTGGCCCAGCCGGCGCTGTTCCCGTGGGTCCGCTTCGACGTCGGGGGCATCGAGCACATCCCCAAGGACGGCCCGGCGATCCTCGTCGGCAACCACCGCAGCTACTTCGATCCCCTCGCCATCGGCTTCACCATCGCCCGGGTCGGGCGGCCGCTGCGGTTCCTGGGCAAGAAGGAGGTCTTCGACGCCCCCGTCGTCGGCCAGATCGCCAGCGCCCTGGGGGGCATCCGGGTCGATCGGGGCACCGGCAGCGACGAGCCGCTCAAGGCGGCGGCCGAGGCCCTGGAGGCGGGCCAGGCGGTGGCGATCATGCCGCAGGGCACCATCCCCCGGGGCCGGGCGTTCTACGACCCCGAGCTCAAGGGTCGCTGGGGCGCGGCCAAGCTGGCGAAGATGACCAAGGCACCGGTCATCCCGATCGGGCTGTGGGGCACCGAGCGGGTCTGGCCCCGCAACGCCCGATTCCCCGACGTCACCAACATCACCGACCCGCCCACCGTGCGGATCCGGGTCGGCCCGCCGGTCGACATGAAGCACCGCAGCCTCGACGCCGACACGACCCGGATGATGGCGGCGATCGTCGACCTCCTCCCCGCCGCCGCCCGTCGCCACCGCGAGCCCACGCCCGAGGAGATCGCCCGCGCCCTCCCGCCCGGCGCCACCGACCAGGGCACCGACGAGTCCACCCGCCGCCCCGGCTCGGACTGACCCCCGCACCCCGCCCCGCCCCCGCCGAGCGCGCCGGTCGACCTTCTCGCGCGGTGGGTGCCCGCCGGAGGGGAGTGCAGGCAGAGGGGGCGGCGGGGGTTCGACGCTGGGTGGGGGGATCCCTCCGCTCGGTGACGGAAGTCACGGGGATTTCGGGATGGGCGGGGGAAGGAATGTGACAGATCGGTTACGATTCTGATCTTCCCGGCGGAACCCCCGGTCCGCCGCCCCAATGGCCAGCCTCCCCCGCCCCCGTCTCCCCCTCGGCGATCGCGCCCGGCGCACCGGGGCTGCGTCGCGCCGCGTCTCGCTGGTGGCCATGGTGGCCACGCTGCTGGCGCTGGGCGGCGCCGTCGCCGGCGTCTACACCACCGGGGTGAGCCTGGGCGCCCGCATCGCCCCCTCGACCGAGGACGACGCCCGGTCGCCGGGCGGCCCCGACCCCGAGGGCGCCGCCCCCGCCGACGACACCGCGGTGGCGGGCTCGTCGTCCACCGCGGCGGAGCCCGAGGACGACTCGCTGCCCGACCGGGTCGGGGGCGGCGACGGCACGACGAGCACCGGCTCGAACCCGGTGACCGGCCCGGGTGGCCCCGGCGGCCCCGGGAGCACGCTCGACGACGGCACCGCCCCGGTCGAGCCGTACCCCGGCCTCTGGCCCTACGTGAGCTGGCAGGAGGTCACCGCCCACGTCGCCCGGGGCGACGGCCGCTTCCGCACGCCCTCCGACACCGCCCTCCGCTTCGCCGCCGAGGTGGTCGGGCTGACCGGGGCGTCGATCGGCTCGGTCGACGAGCGCGGCGTGGTCGCCACCGTCGAGGTCCGCAGCGGTCGGGGCTCGACCCTCGTCACCCTGACCCGGGCCACCCCCGGGCGGGCGACGGCGGCGACGCCGTGGAGCGTGGTCGAGGCGGTCGGCGACGTCACCCTCGACGTGCCCACCTCGGTGGCCGGCCCCGCCCTGCGGGTCACGACGAACGCCCGGCCCGGCGTCGTCGGCGTCCACGACCGCAGCCGCTGGCGGGGGATCGGCGTGGCGCCCTCGCCCGGCGCTCCCTTCGACGTCCGCATCGACCCCGGCGCCGGCGGCCCGGCGATCGTCGTGGCCGTGGCCGGCGACCCCCGGGCGCCCGTCTCGTTCACGGTGCGCCGGGTCGATCTCGACGGTGGTGCCGGGGCCGCCGTCACCCCCGCCCCGGCCGACCCGCAGGAGGCCACCCGGGCCCTCGTCGCCGCCGTCGGGCAGGGCGACGTGGGCGCCACCTGGGAGCTGCTCGACCCGGCGGCCCGCCGCTCGGTGCTCGACTGGCGGGGCCTGGCCGGCCGGCTCCCCGCCCTCCGCGACCAGCTCGGCCGGTTCGCCGCCGGCCCCCTCACCACCACGGCGGTGACCACCCCGGCCGGGGCGGTGTCGGTGGTGGCGACCTCGGGGGCCGCCGGTTCCGAGGCGAGCCAGCCGCTCGCCGCCCTCGCCTTCCGGGTCGACGGCGGGGCCCGCCTGGCCAGCACGCAGGCCGGGGCGGTGACCTGGACCGGCCCGTCGGCCGGGAGCGCCAGCGTCCTCGCCGCGGGGCCGACCCGCCCGCTGGCCATCGTGGTCGACGGGACGGTGTGGTCCTCGACCCCCGACGGCGCCACCGGGCTGCGGGTCCCCACCGACACCCTCGCCCCCGGCCCCCACCTGGCGATCGCCGTCACCGTCGACGGCGAGCAGGTGACGGCGTCGGCCTTCCCCTTCACGGTGCCCGACCCGCCGGCGGTGCCCGACAGCCCGACCACCGAGACGCCCCGCACGACCCCCACCCTGGTCCCGGAGGACGGGTTGTAGGTTCGCCGCCATGGCGAGCCACGACGACGACCACCGGGGCGAGGTCCTCTGGGAGCCCGCGGCCGATGCGTGGACCACGACGGCGGCCGGGCGCTTCGCCACCGCCCACGGCCACCGCACCTACGCCGACCTCCACGCCTGGTCGGTCGCCGACCTCGACGGCTTCTGGACCGCCGTCGCCGGCGACCTCGGCGTGCGCTGGCACGACCGGCCCACGGCGGCGCTGGCCGACGCCACCATGCCGGGCGCCCGCTGGTTCCCGGGCGGGACCCTCAGCTACGCCGAGCACGCCCTGGCCGCCGCGGCCGAGCGCCCCGACGACGTGGCCGTCGTGGCCCGCAGCCAGACCCGGGGCCCGGTCGAGCTGACGTGGGGCGCCCTGGCCGGCCAGGTCGCCCGGTGCGCGGCCGGGCTGCGTCGGCTCGGCGTCGGACGGGGCGACCGGGTGGTGGCCTACGCCCCCAACATCCCCGAGACGCTCGTCGCCTTCCTCGCCACCGCCTCGCTGGGGGCCGTGTGGTCGAGCTGCGCCCCCGAGTTCGGCACCCGCTCGGTGATCGACCGCTTCGGCCAGGTCGAGCCGACGGTGCTGTTCGCCGTCGACGGCTACCGCTACGGCGCCAAGGCCATCGACCGCGGCGCCGAGGTGGCGACGATCGAGGCGGCTCTGCCGACCCTCCGCCACACCGTGCGGGTGCCGTACCTCGATCCGGCGTCGGAGGACGGGTGGGCGGCGCTGCTCGACGGGCCCGACCCCGGCCCGCCGACCTTCCTCCCGGTGCCGTTCGACCACCCGCTGTACGTGCTCTTCAGCTCGGGCACCACCGGGCTGCCCAAGGCGATCGTCCACGGCCACGGCGGCATCACCGTCGAGCACCTGAAGACACTGGCCCTCCACCAGGACCTCACCGCCGCCGACCGCTTCTGCTGGTTCATGACCACCGGCTGGATGATGTGGAACTACCTCGTCTCCGGGCTGCTGGTGGGGGCGACGATCGTGCTGTTCGACGGCGACCCGGCCTCGCCGTCGCTCACGACCCTGTGGGACCTGGCGGCCGAGACGGGCACGACGGTGCTCGGGGCCTCGGCGCCGTTCCTCATGGCCTGCCGCAAGGACGACGTCCGCCCCGAGCGGGGGGCCCTGCGCTGGGTCGGCTCGACCGGGGCGCCGCTTCCGCCCGAGGGCTTCCGCTGGGTGCACGAGGCGGTCGGGGTGCCGGTGTCGTCGATCAGCGGCGGCACCGACGTGTGCACCGCCTTCCTCGGCACCTCGCCGCTCGTCCCGGTGCGGGCCGGCGAGATCAGCTGCCGCCTGCTCGGCTGCGCCGTCGAGGCCTACCGCCCCGACGGCACCGCCTGCGCCCCCGGTGAGCTGGGCGAGCTGGTGATCACCGCCCCCATGCCGTCGATGCCGGTCGGCTTCTGGGGCGACGACGACGGCTCCCGCTACCGGGCCGCCTACTTCGAGGACTACCCGGGGGTGTGGCGCCACGGCGACTGGGTGACGTTCACCGAAGACGGGTCGGCCACCATCACCGGCCGCTCCGACGCCACCCTCAACCGGGGCGGCGTCCGCCTCGGCACGAGCGACTTCTACACCGTGGTCGAGGGCCTGCCCGAGGTGGCCGACAGCCTCGTCGTCCACCTGGAGGACGACACCGGCGGGGCCGGGGAGCTGATCCTGTTCGTCGCCCTGGCCCCCGGCGTCGAGGTCGACCACGGCGAGCTGGGGCGCCGGATCGCCGCCGCCCTGCGCTCCGAGCTGTCGCCCCGCCACGTGCCCGACCGGCTCGAGGTCGTGCCCGCCGTGCCCCGCACGCTGTCGGGCAAGAAGTGCGAGGTCCCGATCAAGCGCATCCTCACCGGCACCCCGGTCGACACCGCCGTGGCCCGCGGCTCGCTGGCCGACCCCAGCAGCCTCGACGCCTTCGTCGCCCTGGCGGACCGCTGACCGCCTCAAGGTGCCTGGCACCTTGAGGCGGTCAGGTCAGAGCTCGCCCAGGGCGACAGGGGGAGGTTGGGCTCGGCCGGGGTGGTGCCGGCGTCCTCGACGGTGACGCCGACGACGTCGACGGGGACGCCCTCGACCCGGGTGCGCACCGAGCCGTCGTCGTCGGGGGCGAAGGTGCCGTGGAGCACCATCACCCCGTCCTCGTCGAACCACAGGGCGTAGGTCTTGCCCTCCGGTGGCGGGGCCATGCCGTCGGCCACGACGACCGAGCTGCCGTGGCTGGGCGAGACGACCAGGCTCATGGTGCCGCCCTCGCCGCTCACCTCGACCTCCTGGGCGTCGGGGGCGGAGATGACGGCGGCCAGCTCCTCGGCCCGGTCGGCCCGGTGGTCGGCCTGGAGGGCGATGGCGCCGACGGCGGCCAGCACCGCCACCATCGCCGCCGCCACCAGCGGGGCCACCCAGGGGCGGCTCCGGCGGGACCCGTCGACCCCGGCCGGGCGGCGCCCGGGGGCGACCTGGCGGGTGCGGGCCACCTCGGTCAGGACCTGGGCCCGGAGGGCGGCCGGGGGGACGACCGCGGTGGCCTGGCCCAGGTGGGCGGCGGCGGCCAGCAGCTCGGCCGCCTCGGCCTGGCACTCGGGGCAGCGGGAGAGGTGGTCCTCGAACAGGTCCCGCTCGCCGGGCGGCAGGGCGTCGAGCACGTACGGCCCGACCAGGGTGTGGGGATCGGGAGCATCGTTCACGCGCCCACCTCCAGAGCGTCTCGCAGCCGGATCATCCCGTCCCTGATCCTCGTCTTCACCGTACCGAGGGGCAGCTCCAGGATGTCCGCGACCTGGGCGTAGGTGTAGCCGCCGTAGTAGGCGAGCTCGATCGTCTGGCGCTGGAGGTCGGTCAGCTGGCCGAGGGCCGCCACCACCTCCTGGCGCTCGTCCTCCCGGGTGACCGGGGTCGACACCGGGTCGGGGTCGGGGGCGCCGGTGCGCTCGGCGTCGCGGACCCGGCGGTCGCGCTCGGCCTGCTCGCTGCGCACCCGGTCGACGGCCCGGCGGTGGGCGATCGTCGCCACCCAGGTGCGGCACGAGCCCTTGGTGCGGTCGTGGGTCGGCGCCAGCCGCCAGACCTCGAGGAGGACCTCCTGGGCCACCTCGTCGGCCTGGTGCGGGTCGCGCACCACCCGGCGGGCGATGCCGACCACGGTCGGGCTGACCAGGTCGTAGAGGGCGGCGAAGGCCTCGGCGTCACCCCGGGCGGTGCGGGCCAGGAGCTCGTCGGCGTCGCCCCCACCGGTGGCGGGGACCGACCGCAGGTGGCGGCGGGCGAGGCCCATCAGCCCACCCCGTTGGCGTCGGCGGGGACTGTCACCCACAGGGGAGTGCGTAGCAGGTCGAGCCTCATCGGCCCGAGGTTCGGGCCGGGGGGCGGGATGGATTGGTCGGCGCGGGATAGGTTCCGCGGTGATGGCCGCCGCCCCCGAACCGCCGCAACGGCGGATCCGCTACCGGGAGATCGCCGACGACCTCCGGGCCCGCATCGAGGAGGGCGACCTGCGGGACCGCCGCCTGCTGCCCAGCGAGGCCGAGCTGTCGGCCCGCTACGAGGCCAGCCGGGTCACCGTCCGCAAGGCCCTCGACGGCCTGCGGGAGGAGGGGCTGGTCGAGTCCCGGCAGGGGTTCGGCTGGTTCGTGGCCACCGAGCCGATCCTCCAGCACCTCGGCCGGCTGGGGACGATCGAGGAGCAGCTGGAGGCCGACGGGCGGCGGTCGGAGCGGCGCATCCTCGACTTCGGCTTCGTGCCCGCCCCGCCCCGGGTCCGGGCCGTGCTCGGCGTCGACCAGGTGCTGCGGGTGGCCCGGGTCAACCTGGCCGACGGCGAGCCCTTCGCCCGGGTCACGGTGTGGTGCCCCGAGGACCTGGGCGCCTCGCTGTCGCGCGCCCAGGTGGCCGAGCGCACCTTCCTCGAGCTGCTCCCGGTGCCGCTCGGCGGGGCGGTGCAGACGATCGAGGCCCACGCCGCCTCGGGCGACGACGCCGAGCTGCTGGAGATCCCGGTCGGGTCGCCGGTCCTCGTCTGCGAGCGCATCACGTCCGACGAGGCCGGGCGCCCGATCCTGCTGGCCGAGCACGTCTTCCCCGGGCACCGCAGCGCCTTCACCGTCGACCTGCCCCGCCTCGGCCGGGCGTCGATGGCCCCCAGCGGGCTGCGGCTGGTCGACGACAGCTCGCGGCGGTGAGGTCGGGGGTGCGTGTCAGACTCGCCCGGGTGCGTCCGCTGATCGTCGTCGTGCTCGTGGCCGGCGTGGCCGCCACGGTCGGCTGCGGGGGCGACGGCGGGGGTGGGGCCGCCGCCGAGCGCGAGCGGCTGGTCGACTCGCTGGGCTTCCTCGCCACCGACCTCGGGCTGTCCGACGACGAGGTGGCCTGCACGGCCGAGCAGATCGAGCAGGGCCTGGAGGGCGAGGACCTCGACGACGTCGCCGCCGCCGTCCGCCGGGTCGACGCCGGCGACGTCGGGCTCGACGAGCTGCCGGGCGACGTCGCCGACGCCATCACCGGGGCGGTCGCCGCCTGCGCGGGGGCGTCGTGAGACGGCGGCTGCTGGCCGGGGCGGTGGCGGTCGGCCTGCTGCTCGGCTGTGGCGGGGGCCCGAGCGAGGAGGAGAGGCTGGCCGACGACCTCGTGGCCGACTACGACCTCGACCGCCCGGTCGCCGAGTGCGTCGCCGACCAGCTCTACGAGCGCTTCACCAGCGAGGAGATCGAGACCTTCCGGGAGGCCGACGGCGACCGCGACAACCTGCCCGAGGACCTCCTCTCCCAGCTGCGGACCGCCGTCGTCCCCTGCGCCTCGGCGGGGTCGTGAGACGGGGCGTCGCCACCCGCCTCGTGGCCCTGCTGGCCGCCCTCGGCGCGGGGCTCGCCGGCTGCGGGGTCGAGGTGCCCGACGACGTCGCCGCCGACGTGCGGACGTCCTCGACCACCGAGCCCGGGGCGCCGCCCACCACCGAGACGCCCCGGAGCGACGACGAGCTGGAGCAGGCCCTCATCGACAACGGCTACTCGCTGGCCGAGGCCGAGTGCGGGGCGGGCCGGCTGCGCGACGCCCTCGACGACGACGAGATCGCCACCATCGTCGACGCCGACACCATCGAGGACATCTCGGCCAGCACCGCCCGGGCCTTCGCCGACGCCCTCCGCCCCTGCGTCGAGGACGGCGCCGGCACCGACGAGCCCGATCAGCCGGACGAGCCCGACGAGCCCGACGGCGGGGGTGGCATCGGGGGCATGCCCGGCGCCGGCGACGACAGCGAGGGCGACGTCAGCCGGTCCCGCTTCCTGGCCGCCCTGATCTCGGGCGGGATCCCCGACGGCCAGGCCCGCTGCATCGTCGAGCGGCTCTACGACGAGCTGGACCAGGACGAGATCAACGACCTCTTCCACGCCGAGACCGAGGCCGACGTCCCCGACGACCTCCTCGACGCCTTCATGGACATCGTCGAGGCCTGCGAGTAGCCAGGCGTGCCCTGGGATCGCCTCAAGGTGCCAGGCACCTTGAGGCGATCGCGCACCCACCTAGTCCCGCAGGGGCCAGGGCTCGATGCGGCGGGTGCGGTGGGAGCGGCGGTCGCCGAGGGCCCACGCCCTGCGCCACGAGCTGGCGTCGGGGCCCGACAGGGGCGGGGACTGGCCGGCGTGGGCCCGCTGGCGGGCGCGGTACCAGTCGCCGGCGACCTCGTCGGCCAGGGCGGTCACGGCCTTCTCGATCTCGACGGCGAGGTCGCGCATGTCGGTGTCGGGCGTCGGGTGGATCGGCGTGCCGAAGGTGACCCGGGTCTTCCCCGGCACCAGCTTGGAGGTGCCCTTGGGGAGGATGCGGCCGGTGCCCTCGAGGTGCACGGGGACGACGGGCACCTGGGTGCGGACGGCGACGAAGGCGGCGCCGGCCTTGAACTGCTGGCCCCACCCGTCGGGGCTACGGCCGCCCTCGGGGAAGATGACCATGCTCCAGCCGTCCTCGATCAGGTCGGCGGCGAGGAAGGCCGAGCGGCGGGTGACCTTCGCCCGCTCGATCGGGATGGCGTTGAGGGCCAGGGCCGACATCGTCGCCTTGATCCGGGTGTCGAAGAAGTAGTCGGCGGCGGCGGCCGAGAAGGCCCGGTGCCGCCACGGCTCCGGCAGCGAGGTCAGCAGCAGGCCGGCGTCGAGGTGGCTCAGGTGGTTGGCGGCGAAGATCGCCGGCCCCTCCAGCCCGACGAGGCGGTCGTAGCCCCGGCGCTCGGGGTCGGCGACGGCCTTGATCAGCGGCCGCACCGCCCCCTCCAGGAGCGCCAGCCGGCCGACCCGGGCGACGGGGGAGCGGGCCCACGCCGTCTCGTAGGCGGCGCCCAGCTTCGGCTCCTTGGGGAGCGGCTCGACGCCGTGGGGCAGCGTCGGCGCCCGCAGCGGGAACTCGGCCGCCTTGAGGGCGGCGCTCGGCCGGGGCAGCCTCCGCTGCACCTGCTGCGCCTGGCGGAGCAGCCGCTCGGTGCGCTTCGGCCCGGTCCGCTTCCCGCCGCTCACGGCCGCACCGCGATCGCCGGCTCGGGGGTGGGGGTCACTTCACGTCCGCCATGACGATGGGCGGGTTGTGGAGGTGGGTGATCGTGGGCTGCGGGCCGACGGTGTCGGTGGCCATCTCCAGGGCGTCCTGGAGAGTCGAGGCGGGGCGGAAGCCGAGCCGGCGGACGGCGCGGACGTCGCCCCCGACGATGATCACCGAGCCGAGGTGCTGGAGGGCGTGGGCGCCCCAGTACCACATGTAGAACGGGTGGACGCCGTGGTAGGCGTAGCTGGTCCGGTACAGGTGGCGGTACCACTCGTCCTCGGCGTAGCGCTTCTCGTAGGTCTCGGCCATCACCCGCGGGTCGGTGGTGTCGGCCAGGACCTCCTCGAAGAAGTCGATGTAGCTCGGGTGGTGGACGGGGTGGAACTCCCACGGCGTCGGGTGGCTCATGATGAGCACGCCGCCCTCGCGCACCAGCGGCTTCCCCCGGTACATGTTGAAGAAGTACCCGAGCCCCAGGCACATGACCAGGATCGGGTTCATGATCGAGTGCACGTTGTAGGGACAGATGTAGGGCAGCCCCATCGTCAGCACGTCGGTCTGCCCCTCGACCTCGACCAGGTGCTGGGCGAAGCAGTGCTCCAGCGTCCGCTCGTGGACCGGTTCGACGGCGCCGGCGGTCACCGACGTCACCCCGTAGGGCGCCTCGTGGCCCATGAAGATCTTCCGCCGGGTGCCCATCGACATGCGGTCGAGCCCGGCCTTCATCCCCATGAAGGTGATGCGGTCCTTCGTCGTCCACTCCCACTCCCGCTTCTGGAGGACCGACAGCGGGCCGGTCTCGCCGAAGGTGTCGGTGTTGAGCGTGGTCTCGATCTGGAAGACGTTGACCCCGGCGTCCTTGATCACCTGCCCCATCCGCCAGTTGGCGTGGTGCAGGTCGGACTTGTGCCGATCCATGAAGGACTTCGAGTTCTCCATGGTGTGCGGGTTGTGGTGGTGGCGGATCGACCGGTAGCTGGCCAGGCCGGTGGCGGTGCTCTTGTGGCCGCCGTCCATCGAGACGATGTTGATGTTGACGTAGACGAGGAGGTCCGACTCGGCCGCCTTCTTGTTGATCTCCACCTCCTCGCCGTGCTTGGTCTCGCCCAGGAAGGCGAGGTCGTCGGGGTCCTCGGCGTCGTGGTTGTAGAGGCGGCCCTCGGGGGCGAAGGCGTCGTAGACCCGGTCGCCGACGGCGTGGCGCAGCTCGGCCTCGGTCATCCGGCGGTGGAGGGCGAGGGCGGCGATGATGCGGACGTCGTCGACCCCGGCGGCGGCGGCCCGGTCGAGCACGGCCTCGATGACCCGCTGGCGGATGTCGGGCCGGCGCATCTTGGGCAGCGGCAGCGAGACGTCGTCGAAGGCGATGACCAGCTTCATCCCCGGGAACAGCCGGGCGCTCAGCGGCTCGGAGTCGAGCGGGTGGTCGAGCGCCTGCTCGATGGCCTGGGTGACGCTCTTGAGCGGCGCCAGCGGCTCGGCCGGGTAGACGACCCGGCTGCGCCCGGCCGGCAGCTTCTCCAACCGGAACGACTCGCCGTGGTGGAAGAGGATCGGCGGCGTCGAGCGGTCGACGTCGAGCACGAGTCCCGGGCGGGGCATCAGCAGGTCTCCTGGGTCATCGGTGCTTCTCGTTCCTGAGGTCGAAGGCGATCTTCACCGCACCGCGGGAGCCGGCGGCGGCGGCGTGGGCGATCGCCTCGCGGTGGCGGTCGAGGGGGTAGGTGGCGCTCAGCAGGCGGCGCAGGTCGTGGGCGCGGACGACGTCGATCGCGGTGGTGAAGTCGTCCCGCGTGTAGGCGTAGCAGCCTCGCAGCCCGGTCTCGCGGTGCCAGAGCGGGGTGAGGTCGAGGTGGGTGTGGCCGGGCATGCCGACGACGACCACGTCGCCCCCGGGGGCCACGACCTTGAGCGCCTGGGCCAGGCTCTCGCTCGATCCGACGCAGTCGACGACCGTCGGCACGCCGCCGGTCAGATGGCCGTCGCCGATCACCAGCGAGGCGGTGAGGCTGCGCACCGCCCGGGGCAGCTCCGACGGCGTGACCGTCCGGGTCGCCCCCAGGCTCTGGGCCAGCCGCTTCTGCTCCGGGTGCTTGGCCGTGGCGAGGATCGTACGAACGGTGCCAGGCACCGTTCGTACGGCGTCCAGGTGCCGCAGCGCCGCCAGCGTGGTCAGGCCGAGGGTGCCGGCGCCGATGATGGCGACCGCCCCGTCGGTGCCGGCGGCGCTGGCCCGGATGGCCTGGGCGGCGTGGACGGCGCAGGCGGTGGGCTCGACCAGCACGGCGGCCTCGTCGTCGAGGTCGTCGGGGATCGGCACCAGCTGGTCGCGGTGGGCGACCATGACCGTCGACCAGCCGCCGCCGGTCTCCCGGCAGAAGCCGCTCTGGAGGGCGGGGTCGAGGTGGCCGAAGGCGATCCGCTCGCAGTGGTGCGTGCGGCCCGCGGCGCAGCTCGCGCACGGCGGGTCGACGCCCCGGATGGCGCAGTGGAGCACGGGCACGAGCACGGCCCGGCTGCCGTCGTCGAGCTCGCCCACGACCTCGTGGCCGGGGGTGAACGGGAAGCTGACGATCGGCTCGAAGTAGTGGCTCGACCGGCCGTCGATGGTGGCCAGGTCGCTGCCGCAGATCCCGGCCAAGCGGGGCCGGAACCGCACCCACTCGTCGGTGGGCAGGTCGAGCTCGTCGACGTCGCTCAACCGGAGCGGCCCGACCGCCGCCCCGCCCCCGGGCACGACCCGGCCGGCGAGCGCCGCCGCGGCCAGCTTCGCCGGCTTCCGCGAGAACACCAGCGCCTTCATCGGCTTCCCTCCCGGCCACCCCTGGCGAACCGGCGATCGGATCCGCCGGCTTCCCGTCGCATCTGATCGCCAGCTCCGGAACGCAGGTGTGCCCTCATCGGCCGACCCGCCGGCGGGGGGACTGCCGCTTCGGCTCTCGGTAGCCGGGGACCCGCAGCAGCTCGCGGCGGGGGCCCGACGGGGCCGGGATCGGCAGGGCGCCGGGGCGGAAGCCGGGGGCCTTCTCCCACTGCTCGACCAGCCAGCCCCGCTTGCGGGCCAGCGAGGCCAGGCGGGCCTCGGGGTTGACGGCCACGGGGAACCCGACCGCCTCCAGCAACGGCAGGTCGGAGCTGGAGTCGGCGTAGGCGACGGCCTCGGAGATGTCGAGGTCGTGCTCGGCGGCGTAGTCGAACAGGGCCTGGGCCCGGCTCTCGCCGGTCGGCGGCACCTGGGCCATCTGGCCGGTGAGCGTGCCGTCGGGGTTGCGGGTGAGCGAGGGGGCGACGATGTCGTCGAACAGCGGGCGGAGCGGCTCGACCACGAAGTCGAGGGCGCCGGTGATCAGCACCGTGCGATGGCCGCGGGCCCGGTGCTCGCGCACCCGGCGGATGCCGGCCGGGAACGACTTGGTGAGGATCAGGTCCGAGAGCATCTCGGCCGAGTCCTCGCGCAGCTCCTCGATCGGAGCGCCCTCGTAGCGGCGGTAGAAGTGGCGGAGGAAGTCGCTGCGGTCGCGCTGGTCGAGCTTGAGCAGGCCCGGGCCCTCGGCCAGCAGCCGGGCGACGAGCGTGCGCCGGTCGCCGGCGTCGAGGCGGCGGGTGGCCAGCCAGGCGAAGCTGGTGACCACGTTGCTGGCGATCAGCGTGTTCTCGAGGTCGAAGGCGGCCATCGTGCGGGCCGGGTCGAGGACCTGGCGGCGCAGGCGGGTCTCGCGGGACTCGCTGCTGCCCTTGGCGCCGTCGGTGCGGACCCGGCCGTGCTTGACCACCGACGGCAGGTGGATCTCCCGCACGTAGTGGGCCCAGTCGACGATCCGGGGGTCGCAGCCGAAGTCGCGCTGGTCGGGCTCGGCCAGCGCCTCGTGCAGGGCGAGCAGCCGGTCGACGCCGTAGATCGCCTCGCACTCGGTGTAGGAGCCGTAGAGGGTGACGTAGGCGGTGGCCCGGTCGACCAGCTCCTTCTTCTCCTCGATGCCGGCCGCCCACTGGGCCTGCTTGCCCCGGAGGGGGAGGGCGGCGAGGACCTTCTCCGTCGTGCCGAGCACCTTCCGGGCCCGGCGCAGCTCCCCCTCGACCCGGCCGCGGCCGGGGAAGGCGAACTCGGGGACGCTGATGGGCTGGCCGTCACGGTCGTAGAGCGGGTGCTCGGTGAACCACTCGCTGACCAGGTCGACCATCGTCTGGAACTTGAGCGGGTTGGACGACCCCGAGGCGACCTGGGTGACGTCGGGCGTGCCGTCCTCGTTCACCGGGCCGCGAGCGGCGACGGCGCAGATGGCCCCGACGACGAGGTCCACCGGGATGACGTCGACGGTGCCCTCGGGGACCCCGGGGAACTGGCTCAACAGGCCGCGGGCGTAGGAGAGGATGACCGGCTCGGCCATGCGGAAGCCCCGGATCCAGCCCGGCACCGGCTCGGACCAGGCCGACTCGATGATCGCCGGGCGGACGATCGAGACGGGGACGGCGCCCCGCTCCTCGCCCAGCGCCCGCTCGCCGAGGGCCTTGGTCATGGCGTAGGCGTCGGGCCAGCCCAGGCTCTTGGCCCGGGCCCGGCCGGCCTCGACCAGCTGCTCCTTGACCCAGGCCTGGCGCAGGTTCTCGGTCTTCTCGCTGAGGAGCGGCCCACCGGCGGCGCCCAGCTCGTCGCGGGCCTGGGCCCGGAAGCGGACGAGGTTCTCGGGGGTGCGGCTGGCGGCCTCGGCATCGCCCCGGACCCTGCGGCTGGCGTCGACCTCCCGGCGCCAGTCGACGTCGATCCAGAAGGGGCTCTCGTCGACCCGGATCTCGGGGGCGTCACCCCGCCGGTTGCCGGCGACGTAGCAGGTGCTCACGGCCACCAGGTGGGGCGCGACGCCGAGGGTGGCCAGGGTGCGGGCGATGCGTGTGGGCCCGAGCAGGTTGACCTCGACGGCCAGGTCGAGCGGGGAGTCGAAGCTGACCGTGGCGGCGGAGTGGATGACGGTGTCGCAGCCGGCCAGGACCTCGCGGCCGTGGTCGTCGAGGCCGAGCCCGTCGGTGCCGACGTCGCCGGCGATCACGGTGACGCGGTCGGCCACCTGCTGGGCGAAGGCGTCCTTCCCGATCTCGGCGCGGAGCCGGTCGAAGCAGTCGTTCTTGAAGATCTCCCGCTGGGCCCGCTGCTCGACGGTGCGCTTCCGGCCCGGGCGGACGAGGAGGACGATCTCGCAGTCGGGCACGGCCCGCATGAGCCGCTCGACCAGGGCGGTGCCCAGGAAGCCGGTGGCCCCGGTGACGAAGATCCGCTTCCCGGCGAGGGCGGTGGCGATGGGAGTCGTCATGCGGGTGCGGACCGTAGCGCGTCCTCTCTACCAACTGGTAGAGAGGACGCCGTGTCGGGTGCGAGCACACGTGAGCGGATCCTCGCCGCCGCCCTCGAGGGCTTCGCCCGGCGGGGGGTCGAGGCGACGTCGCTCGACGACGTGGCCGCCGCCGTCGGTGTCCGCAAGCAGACCGTCCTCTACTGGTTCCGATCGAAGGACGCCCTGGTCAGCGGGGTCGTCTCGGCCGCCGTGGACGAGCTGGGGGTCGCCCTGGAGGCCGCCGTCGCCGGTCGCCGCCCCGGTCAGGACGTGGTCGCCGCCGTGGTCGACGAGGTCCTCCGGCTCGGCGCCCGCCGCCCCGACCTGCTGGTGCTGGTGCGGGAGGTCACCCGCCTGGGCCCGTCGGCCACCGCCACCCTCGGCGACGCCATCGCCCCCCGCCTGGAGGGCGCCGCCGTCGCCCTCGCCGGCCCCGACGCCACCCCCGCCACGGTCGAGGCCGTCCGCCGGCGCCTGCTCGAGGCCGGGGCCCGTGTCGTCGCCACCGCCGTCGAGGCCGAGCTCCGCACCCAGATGGCCGTCCCCCCCACCCGCGCCTGGCTCCGCTCCCGCCGCGCCGACCTCCTCGCCGCCCTCTCGGGCTAACCCCCGCCGACGGCCGCTCCGACCGCGGCGGCGACGCCCATCCCGATCGAGAGGCCACCGATCAGGGCGCCCATGGTCCACTTGGCGATCTCGGCCCGGATCTCGGCGAGCAGCCTGGCGAGGCGGGCGTCGAGGACGGCGACGGTCACCGGCTCGTCGCCGGGGGTGGACGGGAAGTGGGAGAGCATGGCTTCGGTCTCCTCGTCGCCGAGGATGGGGGACAGCTTCTCGTAGATCGTTCGACGGTGACGGTGGGCGAGGACCACGGGGGCTCCGATCGCAAGGGGGCGGGCATCTGCTCGTCGTCGTCGAGGGCGACCTTATCAAGAGGATGTGATGCCGTCTAGTCCCGGTCGAGGACCTCGAGGGCGTTGCGGGCCTTGTCGCCGTGCTCGACCATGCGCTCGGGGACGTCGTCCATCTCGGTGCGGAGGGCGATCGACATCTTGGCGTGCATGTCGTAGAGGCAGGTGATGTAGGTCAGCTCGAGGATCTCGTGGTCCGAGAGGTGGTCGCGCAGCACGGCGAAGACGCCGTCGGCGACCCGGCCGCCGTCGAGGGCGAGGGCGTCGGTGTAGGCCAGGACGGCCCGCTCCAACGGCGAGAAGCAGTCGGCCACCTGCCAGTGCGGGATGGCGTCGATCTTGTCCTCGGGCAGGCCGACGGCCCGGCACGACTTCACGTGCTGCGAGTAGACGAACAGGGACCCCCGGGCCCAACCGACCCGGGTCTGGCCCAGCTCGCGCAGCTGCGGGTCGAGCCTGCGCTCGGGCGACTGGTACAGGGCGAAGCCGTCGACGCAGTGCTGGAGGACCGGGGGGCAGCCGGCGAAGACGGTCCACCAGTCGCCGGGGGAGCCGGTGTTGGTGCCGGGGGTGGCGACGGGGTCGACGCCCTTGCCGAAGAGCAGGTCGTACATGGCCCGGACGATCGGCGGGTTGTCCTCCGAGCGGGGGACCTGGTCGAGCCGGGGCATCAGACGGCGGCGTCGGCCGGGGCGGCCTCGACGGCGGCGGCATCGGCGGCCGCGGCCGCGGTGGCCTGGGCGGCGGCGGCCGACATCGGGGCGTGGGCCACGTCCGAGGGGCGCCACGCCCGGGTCGAGGCGGCCAGCTCCAGCAGGATCCCGTCGGGGTCCTGGAAGTAGACCGACCGGACGAAGACGTCGTCGGTCACCTCCGGCGCCAGCCCCCACTCGCTGTCGTCGTGGTTCCACGTCTCGCTGCACTCGATCCCGGCGGCGACGAGGCGGTCGCGGTACTCGTCGATCCGCTCCAGCGGCACCTTGAAGGCGACGTGGTTCATCGACCCGATGGCGCTGGTCAGCTCGGCGACGTCGGGCCGCCCGGCCGGGGCCGAGATCCCGGGCGCCGGCTCGGGGGCGTCGGCGAACCAGAAGAACGCCAGCAGGTCGCCACCCCCGCAGTCGAAGAAGAAGTGCTGGCCCATCCCCTGGGGGAGCTCGACCGTCTTCACCAGCGGCATGCCGAGCACGCCCTCGTAGAACTCCACGGTCCGGGCCATGTCCCGGCAGACCAGGGCGAGGTGGTTGACCCCGCCCCACTCGATGCGATCATCGCTCATGGGGCCGGAGGCTACGCCTGTTGCCAGGACGAGGTCGGGGGTCAGTCCTGGGGGCGGCCGAAGCCGGCGCGGTGGCGCTGGCGGGCGACGCCGAGCCGGACCATCTCGGTGATCAGGTCGGCGTAGGGGACGCCGCTGGCGGCCCACAGCATCGGGAACATCGACTTCGGGGTGAAGCCCGGGATGGTGTTGATCTCGTTGAGGAGGAGGCCCCGCCCGCCCTCCTCGTAGAAGAGGTCGACCCGGGCGTAGCCGTCGCAGCGCAGCACCCGGAAGGCGTCGAGGGCGAGGGTCCGGGCCTCGGCCACCACCTCGTCGGGCAGGTCGGCGGGGATGACGAGGCGGGCGCCGCCGTCGGCGTACTTGTCCTCGTAGTCGTAGAACTCGTGGTTGGGGATGATCTCGCCGGGCACCGACACCCGGGGCTCGGCGTTGCCCAGCACCCCGAGCTCGATCTCGCGGCCGGCGACCGCCTCCTCGACGATGACCCACTCGTCGTAGCGCAGGGCGTCGGCCACGGCGGCCTCCAGCTCGGCCCGGGTGCCGGCCCGGGCCACGCCCACCGACGAGCCCATGTTGGACGGCTTGACGAAGACCGGGAGCCCGAGCTCGGCCTCGACCTGGTCGTGGAAGGCGGGGCCGACGTGGACGTCGCGGCAGGCGAGGTGGCGGGCCTGGGGGAGGCCGGCCGCCGCCGCCATCGCCTTGGCCGCCACCTTGTCCATGCACAGCGCCGAGCCGAGGACGCCGGTGCCGACGTAGGGCACGCCGGCCAGCTCGAGCATCCCCTGGACGGTGCCGTCCTCGCCCAGCGGCCCGTGGATCAGGGGGAGGACGACGACCTCCTGGCCCGGGGTGGCGGGCGTGACGGCGGGCAGCGGCTCGAGCTCCTTGCCGGCGACGGCCACCGATCCGCCCAGCT
>DASTYI010000095.1:0-17217 GCA_035765045.1 Iamia sp.
GCCTTCTAGCGTGAGCCACGAGCCCTCCCGGGTGTGGGGTGAGTTGTCAGAGACCCACAGCCTCACCCGGAGGGCTCACCTCACCAGCGGATCACCCCAACCCATCCCGCCAGGGACAACGTCCCCGGTCGTCACAGCTAGCGGAGGGCGCCGGCCGACACGGCGTCGGGGCGGGTGCGGCGGCCGCCGACGACGGCGCCGGCCAGGGCCGACCGGATGGCGGCGACGGTGCCGTCGACGGTGTCGGGCACGACGGCGTCGACCACGCCGAGGGCGAGCAGCCGCTCGCTGGTCAGGCCGAGCTGCTCGGCCACCTCGGGGGCCTTGGCGGCGTCGCGCTCGAGGATGACGGCGGCGCCCTCGGGGGCGATGACCGAGAACACGGCGTGCTCCTGGATGAGGAGGACGTCGGTCCAGGTGAGGGCGAGGGCCCCGCCGCTGCCGCCCTCGCCCACGCACACCCCGACGGTCGGCACCGGGGCGGCGTCGAGGGCGGCGAAGGTGGCGGCGATGGCCGCGGCCAGGCCGTCGTTCTCGCTGGCCGGGCCGGGGTCGGCCCCCGGGGTGTCGACCAGGCTGACCAGCGGGAGCCCGAGCCGCCCGGCCAGGGTGACGGCCCGCTGGGCCTGGCGGAACCCGGCCGGCGTGGGGCGGCCGGTGCCGGCGTGGCGGTCCGAGGCGACGACGACGACCCGCCGGCCGTCGACGGTGGCCAGCCCCGTGCGGACCGTCGGGTCGGGGGCGGCCAGGTCGGTCCACGAGGTGCACAGGGCGGCGGCGACGTCGATCCCGGTGGGCCGGTCGGCCCGCCGGGCGGTCAGCACCTCGCCCCAGGCGCCGGGGGCGGTGATCTCCGGGGGGACGACCCGCCGGGGCCGGGCCGGGAGCGGCGTGGCGGCCAGCCCGAGGGCGGCCTCGACCCAGGCGTCGAGCTCATCGGCGGGGACGACGGCGTCGACCAACCCGGCGGCGTGCGCCGTCTCGGCCGAGTGCGAGCGCCCGGCCACGGTCTCGCCGGTGGTGTCGACGACGATCCGGGGGCCGGCGAAGCCGATCACGGCCCCGGCCTCGGCCACCCGCAGGGCGCAGGCCGAGCCGTAGGAGGCGAAGACGCCGCCGGTCGTGGGCGAGCGGAGGACCGCCACCGACAGCAGCCCGGCCTCGGCGTGGCGGCGGACGGCCGAGACGGCCCGCCCCAGCTGGAGCAGCGACACCATCCCCTCCTGCATCCGGGCCCCGCCGCTGCGGGTGACGCACACGACGGGGAGCCCCAGGGCGACCGCCCGGTCGAAGGCCCGGACCACCCGCTCGCCGTGGACGACGCCCATCGACCCGCCCAGGACGTCGAAGCAGCCCTCGATGCGGACGTGGGTGGCGGTGCGGCCGGTCGTGACCGACTCCTCGGGGTGGGCGGCCAGCCGGTCGGCGTAGCCGGGGACGCCGAGCGGGTCCCCGCTGGCCAGGTCCCCGTCCCAGGTCTCGGTCCACTCCATCGGCCGCAGGATGGCTCAGACGGGCACCCGCAGCCGAACCGAGATCTCGTTGGCGAGGAGCCGGCCGGCCCGGGTGAGGACGAGGCGGTCGCCCGCCGGCTCGACCAGGCCGGCCAGGGCCTCGCGGTCCTCGGGGGCGAGGGCGGCGGCGGGGACACCGGCCCCGGTGCGGAGCGAGAGCTGGAGCGCCTCCAGGGCCCGCTGCTCGGCGTCGAGCTCCTCGGAGCCGATCACCGGGTCGCGGCCCTCCTCGACCAGGTCGATGTAGCGCTCGGGCCGGCGGGGGTTCCAGTAGCGCACGCCGGACCGGTGGCCGTGGGCGGCGCAGCCGAGGGCGACGTACTCCCCCATCGACCAGTAGAGGAGGTTGTGGCGGCACTCGTGGCCGGGGCGGGCCCAGTTGGAGATCTCGTACCAGGCGTAGCCGGCGGCCTCGAGCCGGTCGGCGGCGACGTCGTACTTGTCGGCCTGGTCGTCGTCGTCGGGGTGCCGGGTCGCGTCCCGGGCCAGCGGCGTGCCCGACTCGACGGTTAGGGCGTAGGCGCTGACGTGGTCGGGGGCGAGGGCGATGGCGCCGTCGACGGTGGCGGCCCAGTCCTCCACCGTCTCGCCGGCCCCGCCGTAGATCAGGTCGAGGTTGACGTCGAGCCCGGCCGAACGGGCGGCAGCGACGGCCGGGGCCACCGCCTCGCGGGGGTGCTGGCGCCCGAGCGAGGCCAGCACGTGGGGCACCAGCGACTGGACGCCGAGCGAGATCCGGGTGACGCCGCCGGCGGCGTAGGCGGCGGCGCGGGCGGGGGTGAGGTCCTCGGGGTTGCACTCGACGGTGACCTCGGCCCCGGCCGCGACGGGCAGCTCGGCCAGCACGGCCAGCAGCAGGTCGGGGGCGACGCGCGAGGGCGTGCCCCCGCCGACGAAGACGCTGGTGACCGGGTCGAGGCCGGGCGCCAGGCGGGCGGCGTGGGTGCGGCAGGCCCCCATGTACCGCTCGATCAGGTGGTCCCGATCGGTCCAGGTGGCGAAGGCGCAGTAGTCGCAGTGGTGCCGGCAGAACGGCACGTGGAGGTAGGCGCCGAGGGCGGTCAGCGCGAGTAGCTCAGACCCAGCTCGTCGAGGCGCTTGACCGCGCCCTCCTCGCTGGTGTCGAGGATGCAGGCGATGGTCCGCAGGTCGTCGCGGCGGATGGTGAGCACCCGGCCGTTGAAGTCCTGCCGCTGGACCTGGATCATCGTCAGGTAGCGGGTCAGCATCTCGGCGGCGACGCCGCTGAGCGAGTCGAGCCGGGTGAGGTCGATGACGATCTTGCGCCGGTCGGGGATGGCGACGGTGAGGTCGAGGACCTCGTCATCGGCATCGCGGTCCCGGGGCAGCAGCTGGTCGACCGGCACGTTGTAGAAGCGGGCCAGGCGCTGGAGGCGGGGCACCGAGATGGCCCGCTCGCCCCGCTCGTAGGCGCCGAGCACCGAGGCCTTGAACTCCTGCTCCGAGGCCTCCTCGGCCTCCTGGAGCGACAGGCCCTTCTGGCGGCGGATGGAGCGCAGCCGCTCTCCGACCTTGCGGCCGTAGAGCTGGGAGGCTGCGTCCTCGATCTCGCTGTCGATGATGCTCATGGCCGTGTGTGCTCTCCTGCGGAGGGTCCCGTTCCGGACCGTTCGTTGTGATGGCCGAGGGGGATCCCGTCCAGCCTACGGCTGGCCCCTTCCCGGCTGAGCGACCACAGTACGTCGTGGCGCCCCGAAGATCAACCACCGTCAGTGTTGGGTTCCGTGACCACCTGAGCACGGAGCGCGGTGAGGAGTGTGCCGGCCACCACCGCCGCCGTCTCGGCCCGGAGGATCGTGGGGCCGAGGCCGACCACCGCCGGGGCCGCGGCCCGCTCGGCGTCGGACCAACCGCCCTCGGGACCGACCAGCACGACGGGGCGGGCCAGGCTCGGCGCGGCGCCCCCGGGGTCGGCCAGGGCCACGCCCACGCCGGCGCCGGCCTCGGCCACCGAGACCCCCACCCGGAGGGCGGGCAGGTGGCAGCGCCGGCTCTGCATCGCCGCCTCGCGGGCGACCCGCGCCAGGCGGTCGGCGTGGCCCCGCGAGCCGTCCCAGCGCACGACGGAGCGGTCGGCGACGAGCAGCCAGATGGCGTCGACCCCCAGCTCGGTCAGCTTCTGGACCGCCCACTCGGGCCGCTGGCCCTTGACCGGCGCCAGCCCCACGGTGACCGCCGGCGCCGGCGCCGGGACGACGACGACCTCGCCGTCGGGCTCGACCTCGGGCCCGAAGCGGGCCGGCCGCCAGCGCCCGGCACCGTCGGACACGGTGAGGGCGTCGCCGGGGCGGAGGCGCAGCGCCTTGGCCAGGTGGTGGCGGTCGTGGTCGTCGAGCTCGGGCCGGTCGAGGTCGGCGACGAAGACGTGGGGCCCGGTGCCCCGGCCGAGCATCGCTACTTGAAGGCCGAGCGGAACTTGGACAGCAGGCCCGTCTCGGGCGGGGCCACGTCCTCACCGGCGAGGGCGGCCAGCTGGCGGTAGAGCGCCTCTTCCTCGTCGCCCAGCTTCTCGGGCACGGCGACGACCACGGTGACCAGGAGGTCGCCCCGGCCCCGACCCCGCACCCGGGGCACGCCCAGGCCCCGCAGCCGGAACACATGACCGGGCTGGGTGCCCCGGGGGACGACGATCTCGACCGGGTCCTCCAGGGTCTCCAGGGCGATGGTGACGCCGAGGGCGGCCTGGGCCGGGCTGATGCGGAGGTCGTGGTGGAGGTCGTCGCCCTGGCGGGTGAAGCGGGGGTGGGGGGCGACCCGCAGGTGGACGTAGAGGTCGCCGGCCGGGCCGCCCCGGGGCCCCGCCGGGCCGTAGCCGGGGAGGCGGAGGGTGTTGCCGTCGGCCACGCCGGGCGGGATGTCGACCGGGTAGGTGCGCTCGATCGGGCGCCGGCCCTCGCCCCCGCAGTCGGGGCAGGGCGACGGGACGACCTGGCCCAGGCCCCCGCACTGCGGGCACGGCCGGGCTGTCACCATCTGGCCCAGCATCGACTGGCGGACCTGGCGGACCTGGCCGGCCCCGTCGCAGGTCGGGCAGGTGTCGGGGTGGGTGCCGGGCGCCGCCCCGGTGGCCTCGCAGGTGTCGCAGGGCTGCGGGACGGTGGCGGTGATCGGGGCGTTGGTGCCGAACACGGCCTGCTCGAAGGTGAGGTCGACCACGACCTCCATGTCGCCGCCGGCGGGCGGGCCACCCCGCCGGGCGCCGCCGCCGAAGCCGCCCCCACCGCCGCCGAAGAAGGCGTCGAAGATGTCGCCCAGGCCGCCCCCGAAGGCGTCGCCCAGGTCGGGCCCGCCACCGGGGCCGCCGACCGAGCCGAACTGGTCGTAGCGCTGGCGCTTGGCCGGGTCCGAGAGGACCTCGTAGGCCTGCGCCACCTCCTTGAACCGGGCCTCGGCCTGCGGGTCGCCGGGGTTGGCGTCGGGGTGGTGCTGGCGGGCCAGCCGCCGGTACGCCTTCTTGATCTCGTCGGCGGTGGCGGTGCGGGAGACCCCCAGCACCTCGTACAGGTCGTCGGCCATCAGCCCTCGCTCAAGCGTCGGCCCAGCCGCTTGCCGACGACGGCCACCGCCGCCAGCGCCTGGGCGTAGTCCATCCGGGTCGGTCCGAGCACACCGACGGTGCCGACCGGCTCGCCCTCGATCTCGTACGGCGCCACCACGATCGAGCACTCGGCCAGGGTGGTCATCCCGGTCTCGGACCCGATGGCGACCTGGAGGCCGCGGTCGAGGACGTCGCGCAGGAGGGTGACCACCACGAGCTGCTGCTCGAGCAGGCCGAGGACCTCGCGCACCTGCTCGACCGCCTCGAAGGCGCCGGCCATGCGGTCGGTGCCGCCGATGTAGAGGTGGTCGCCGTCGGGCCCGACCGCGGTGCGGGTCGAGGCGACCAGAGAGGTGACGGCGGGCGGAGCGCCGGCCGGCGGGTCGGGCACCGTCGTCAGGGCGTCGAGGTGCTGGCCGACGAGGTGGGCGGCGACGTGGGCGCCGGCCCGGGCCAGGTCGTCCTCGCTGGGCTCGACGCCGGCGCCGCCGAGGTCGACGGTGGCCTTCTCGACCGAGCCGTTCGACAGGACGACGACGAGCAGCGCCATCCGGGGCGTCAGCCCGACCAGCTGGACCGAGCGCACCACCGCCGTCTCGTGGGGTGGCCCGGTGACCACCGCGGCGGTGCCGGTCAGCCCCGAGAGCAGCCGGGAGGTGTCGGCCAGCATCCGCTCCAGCTCGCCGTGGGTGTGGTCGAAGAAGGCCTTGACCTGCTGGGCGCTGGCCCGGTCGAGCGTCGGCCGCGAGGCCAGGTGGTCGACGTAGTAGCGGTAGCCGGCCTGGGTCGGGATGCGTCCGGCGCTGGTGTGGGGCTGGGCCAGGAAGCCCTCGGCCTCCAGGCTCGCCATCTCGTTGCGCACCGTGGCGGAGGACACCGACACCCCGGGCGCGGCCGCGACGTGACCCGAACCCACCGGCTGGGCCGTGTGGATGTACTCCTCCACCACGGCCCGCAGGATCGTGGACTTGCGATCGTCGAGCATGTTGGCACTCGACTCTACCGAGTGCTGATCACGACCGTCCGGTTGCCCGCCGCCAGCGGCGGAGCGCCTCCTCCCGCTCGACCTTGTGGTCGACCAGGGGCCGGGGGTAGTCGGGGGCGGCGCCGGCGAAGAGGTCGCCGTCGAGGGTCGACGGATCGTGGATCGCCTTGCCCTCGACGCCGGCCAGCTCGGGGACCCAGCGCCGGATGTAGGTGCCGTCGGGGTCGAAGCGCTGCGACTGCGACGTGGGGTTGAAGACCCGGAAGTAGGGGGCGGCGTCGGTGCCGGTGCCGGCGACCCACTGCCAGCCGTGCTGGTTGGAGGCCAGGTCCCCGTCGACCAGGTGCTCCATGAAGAACCGGGCGCCCCGCGTCCAGTCGATGTGGAGGTCCTTGACCAGGTAGGAGGCCACGATCATCCGCACCCGGTTGTGGACCCAGCCCTCCCCCACCAGCTGGCGCATCCCGGCGTCGACGATGGGCACGCCGGTCCGGCCCGCGCACCAGGCGGCGAAGCGCTCGTCGGCCTCGGCGCCGGTGTCGAGCTCGATCCCGGCCATCCGCTCGTCGAGGGCGTGGCGGGCCGACCGGGGCTCGTGGAGCAGGACGTCGGCGTAGAAGTCCCGCCACGCCAGCTCGGTGGCGAAGGTCTGCGGGCCCTGGCCCCGCCCCAGCCCGGCGAGGGCCTGGCGGGGGTGGACGCAGCCCCACTTCAGGTAGGGCGAGAGACGGGACGTGGCGTCCCGGCCGGGGTCGTCGCGCTCGTCGGCGTAGCGGTCGACGGGCCCGTCGAGGAAGGTCCGGAGCCGGCGGCGCCCCGCCTCCTCCCCCGGGGTGGGCAGCGCCGCGGTGACCGCAGGGGCCTCGGGCCGGCCGTCGGAGCGGACGTCCTCCACCCAGCGGACGCCCCGGGGGGCGTCGAGCGGGTCGTCCCAGCCGTGGGCCCGCCACGCCTTGGCGAACGGGGTGAAGACCTTGAACGGAGTGCCCCCGCCGGTGAACAGCGTCCCGGGCGGGACGGCGTAAGGGGTGCCGACGGGGCGGAGCTCGACCCCGTCGGCGGCGAGGGCCTGGCGCACCTCGTCGTCGCGCCCGGTGCCGTAGGGCCCGGCGTCCTCGGCCACGTACACGGCCTCGGCCCCGGCCTGGCGGGCGACGGCCCGGACGGCGCGGGCCGGGCCGTCCCGGCGGACGACCAGGTTGCCGCCGGTCCGCTCGTCGAGCTCGGCCAGGCAGCCGGCCAGGAACCAGCGGCGGTTGGCCCCGGCGGGGCCGCGCAGGTGGGCGTCGTCGACGAACAGGGCGACGACCCGGTCGTGGTGGCGGGCGGCCTCGACCAGCGCCGGGTTGTCGGCCAGCCGCAGGTCCCGCCGGAACCACATCACCGCTGTCGTCTCGCTCACCGAGGCCCACCATGCCCGGCGGGCACCGCCGGTACCCTCCCCCATGGTGGGACGGGACTGGGTGGCGTGGCACGGGGCCTACGGCGAGGAGGGCCACCCGCTGCGGGACCGGCTGGCCGCCGTGGTCGACCTGGTGGCGACGGCCGTCGCCGCCGCGCCGCCGGGCCCCGTGCGGGTGGCCTCGCTGTGCGCCGGCGACGGGCGCGACCTCGCCACCGCCCTGGCCGACCACCCCCGCCGGGCCGACGTCGTGGCCCACCTGGTCGAGCTCGACCCGACGCTGGCCGCCGCGGCCCGCCGACGGCTGGCGACGGCGGGCGTGGCCGGCGAGGTCGTCACCGGCGACGCCGGGCACAGCGGGGTGCTGGCCGGGGTGGTGCCGGTCGACGTCCTCCTCCTCGTCGGGATCTTCGGCAACGTGCCCGACGCCGACGTCGAGCGGACGATCGCCGCCGTGCCGTCGCTGTGCCGCACCGGGGCGACCGTGCTGTGGACCCGGCACCGCCGGGCACCCGACCTCACGCCGGCGATCCGGCGCTGGTTCGACGCCGCCGGCTGCACCCGGCTCGCCCTGCGGACCGGCGACGGCGAGGGCCGGCGGGCCTGGACCGCCGGCGCCGAGCAGGTCGGCGCCGTCGCCCCGTTCGCCCCCGGTCCGCTCTTCCGGTTCGAGGCCTAGCCGAGCGTCGACCACCGAGCCTCGAGGTCGTCATCCAGCGGCCGCCGCGAGCACCTCGTGCACGACCTCCTCGAGCGGGCGAGCAGCATCGACGAGGGATGCGCCGAGCTCGCGGTACCGCCGGGCCTGACTCCGATTCCGGGTGAGGGCGGCGGCCAGCTCTTCAGGGTGCTTCCCGAACTCGTTGGTCGTCCGCGTCGCGAGGCGGTGCCGGAGCGTCTCATCGTCGATGACCAGGCACACCACCGATCGAAGGTGCCGCCACACGTCGACCTCGTTCTCGGCGCCGCCACACAGGAACGTCGCACCATGGGCCGACGCGATCGCGAGCTCTTCGACCCGGCGGACGTCGATCCGCCACGCGTGGTCGTCGAGCCAGCCCGCGGGCACGGGGAACGGGGCGTCGAGCACGACCTCGCCCGTGCGGCGATGCACCCACCGGCTGTACCCCTCCCAGTCGGCGTCGATCGCATGGTGCCCCTCACCCTTCAGCGCCTCGCACACCGAGCTCTTCCCCGCCCCGGAGATCCCTGTCACCCAGACGATGCCCACGCCATGATGCTGCCGCAGGCCGCGGGCACCGCACTAGCCGAGCGTCGACCAGAAGCGCTGGAGGGCGGCGGCGCCCTGCTCGGGGGCGCAGAGGGGCCAGAAGTGGGTGCCGCCGGGGATGACCTCGAAGGTGGCGCCGACGTCGACGGCCACCCGGCGCGACGTCTCGACGTCGCCGAAGGCATCGCCCTCGGCCACCAGCACCATCCCGGGCACCGGCGACGGGCCGTCGGCCGCCCACACCGTGCCCACCTCGGTGGCCGAGCGGTAGAGCCGGAGGATCGAGTCGACCATCACGTCGTCGACGGCGGCGACCATGGCGGGGGCGTCCTCGGCCGGCACGCCGGTGGCGCCCAGCGCCTCGGCCGCCCCCTCCGGGGTGGCGAGGAGGGCCTCGAAGAAGGCCTCGCCCTCGCCCGGCGTCTGCCAGACCTTGGCGAAGTCGTGCCACTCGAAGGCGGGGTCGATGGCGCCGGGGGCGTCGCTCACCCAGCTGCGCAGCCCGGCCGGCGCGTAGGTGGCGATGCGGGCCACGAGGATCCCGCCCCAGTCGTGGCCCACGATGTCGACCGGCTCGTCGGCCACCCGGATCTCGTCGAGCAGCCAGTCGACGTAGGCGTCCATGGTGGCGTCGTGGTCCTCGGGGCGGGGGACGGCGAAGCCGGGCAGCCGCAGGGCCGAGCTCTCCCGGTCGATCAGGCCCCGGACCCGATCCCAGATCGCCGCCGTCTCGGGCACCCCGTGCACGAACAAGGTCGTCATGCCCGGGGTTCTAGCGGCACCTACGCTCCCGCGCATGAGCGAGCCAAGCCAGCGACCGGGCCGGCACGACGCCATCCCGCAGGAGCGCAAGGTCGTCACCGAGATCCCGGGGCCCCGCTCGAAGGAGCTGCTCGACCGGCGCACCGCGGCGGTGGCCCCCGGCGTAGGGACGATCCTCCCCGTCTTCGTCGAGCGGGCCGAGGGGGCGGTGCTGGTCGACGTCGACGGCAACCACCTGATCGACATGGGCTCGGGCATCGCCGTGGTCAGCGTCGGCCACCGCCAGCCGTCGGTGGTGGCGCGGGCGACCGAGCAGCTCGAGCGGTTCACCCACACCTGCTTCATGGTCACGCCCTACGAGGGCTACGTCGAGGTGGCCGAGGCCCTCAACCGGCTGACCCCCGGCGACCACGAGAAGCGCTCCTGCCTGTTCAGCGCCGGCGCCGAGGCGGTCGAGAACGCGGTCAAGATCGCCCGCCGCCACACCGGCCGCGACTCGGTCGTCGTCTTCGACCACGCCTACCACGGGCGGACCAACCTGACGATGGCCATGACGGCCAAGAACGCCCCCTACAAGGACGGCTTCGGGCCCTTCGCCTCCGACGTCTACCGGGCGCCGATGAGCTACCCGTTCCGCGACCCCGACGGCATGACCGGCGAGGAGGCCGCCACCCGGGCCATCACCGTGATCGAGAGCCAGGTCGGGTCCGACCGCACCGCCTGCGTCGTGATCGAGCCGATCCAGGGCGAGGGCGGCTTCGTCGACCCCGCCCCCGGCTTCCTCCCCGCCCTCGCCGAGTGGTGCACCGCCCACGGCGTGGTCTTCGTGGCCGACGAGATCCAGACCGGCTTCGCCCGCACCGGCGACATGTTCGCCTGCGACCACGAGGGCGTCGTCCCCGACCTGATCACCACGGCCAAGGCCCTCGCCGGCGGGATGCCGCTGGCCGGGGTGACGGGGCGGGCCGAGATCATGGACGCCGTCACCCCGGGCGGGCTGGGCGGCACCTACGGCGGGAACCCGGTGGCCTGCGCCGCCGCCCTCGGCGCCATCGAGGTGATCGAGCGGGACGACCTCGCCGGCCGGGCCCGGGCCATCGGCGACGTGCTGCTCCCGGGACTGCGGGACGTGGCCGCTGGCCACCCGGGGATCGGCGACGTCCGGGGCCGGGGGGCGATGGTGGCCATCGAGCTGGTCGTCCCCGGCACCGAGACGCCCGACCCGGCCGCGGCGGCCCGCATCTCGCAGGCCTGCCACGCCGCCGGCGTCGTGACCCTCACCTGCGGCACGTGGGGCAACGTCCTCCGGCTGCTCCCGCCGCTGACGATCGCCGACGACCTGCTGGCCGACGCCCTCGGCGTCCTGATCGACGCCATCGACGCCGGCTGACCGGCGTACGGTCGGTGCCTGGCACCGACCGTACGCGCGTGCAGACACGGTACGAGGGAGCTCGGCGCGGCATGATCGAGATGTGCGGTCGACCATCCAGACGATCGTCGTCGAGTGCAGGTTGCCCGAGCCGCTCGCGCGGTTCTGGGCGACGGCGCTCGGCCTTCCTCGGTACGGAGACGACGGGGAGGGTTGGATGGCGGTCGGCGCGGCGAAGCAACGCGGCTTTCGGCTGCTGTTCAAGCGGGTGCCCGACCCACCCGCCGCCAAGGGTCGGCTGCACATCGACCTGACGCCTGAGACCACCCGTGTCGAGGAGGTCGCCCGTCTCGTCGCCGCCGGTGCGACGGTGGTTGGCGAGTACGACCGATGGACGGTCCTGCACGACCCGGAGGGCAACGCGTTCTGTGTCCTCGATCCGCGGGGTTGCGCGTCCACCACCTGACGCTCGGGGTCGGTGGTGCGGTGGCGAAGAGCCCAGATCGTGTTGTGGTCAGCCCAGCGCATGGACGTGCCGGCGATCGCCAAGATCGCCTTCACCGCCCTGCGCTACTTCGCCTGGCGGAACCGCCACGCCCGAGACGAACGACGACGCGACCTCGTGAACCGCGCCAACGTTGCCTGACGCGGCACTAGGCCAGGTCGGCGGCGCGGGCGGCGAGGGCGGCCATCTCGGCCACCACCGGATCGTCGGCGTCGGCCGAGAGGGCCTCGAGCCGGGCGGCGACCTCGCCGAGCGCCTCGGCCGTGGGCTCGCCCCCGCGCAGCACCTCGGCCAGGTCGGCCACGGCGCCGGCGACCTGCGTGGCCAGCGGCGCCTCGCCGTCGGCCGGCACCACGATCTCGGTGGTGGTGGTGCGCTCCTCGTCGCCGCCGACGTCGTCCCAGCGGAGCTCGACCGAGCCGAGGGCGATCTCGTCGTCCACCCCGGCCACCGGGGCGATCTCGTAGAGGGCGACGACCCGGTGGCCCGAGCCCAGCTCGCCGGCGTCGGTGTCGTCCCGGTCGAAGTCCTCGTCGGCGATGTCCCGGTTCTCGTAGCCGATCAACCGGTACTGGGCGACGGTCTCGGGGTCGAAGGTGACCTGGACCCGGGCGTCCTCAGCCACCGTCACCAGCGTCGAGGTCAGCTCCTCGGCGAAGAGCCGCTCGGCCTCCTCCAGGGTGTCGACGTAGGCGTAGAAGCCGTCGCCGTCGTCGGCCACCTGCTCCATCAGGGCGTCGTTGAAACCGTCGAGCCCGAAGCCGACAGTCACCAGCTTGATGCCCCGGTCGGCGTCGTCGCGGATCAGCTCGACCAGCGAGTCGGGGCCCGTCTCGCCCACGTTGGCCGCGCCGTCGGACAGCAGCACGACCCGGGTGAGCGCGTCCTCGTCGGTGATCAGGTCCTCGGCGGTGGCGTAGCCGAGCCGGAGGCCGCCCTCGAGGTTGGTCGAGCCCCCCGCCTCCAGGTCCTCGATCGTGGCGAGGACCTCGTCGGCCTCCCTGATCGGCGTGGGCGGCAGGAGCGGCTCGGCCCCGTCGTCGAAGGTGACGAGCGAGACGGTGTCGTCGTCGCGGAGGTTCTCGACCAGGACGGCGAGCGACTCGCGGACCAGGCCGATCTTCCGCTCCTCGTCCATCGAACCCGAGGTGTCGACGACGAACACCAGGTTGACCGGGGGCCGCTCGGCGTCGTCGACCTCCTGGGCGGCCACGCCGAGCCGCAGCAGCAGCCGATCGTCGACCCGGCCGCCCTCGACGGTGACGCCGAGGGTGTCCTCGGGCGCCTCGTCGACGTCGCTCAGGGCGTTGATCAGCTCCTCGGTGCGGATCGCCTCCGGCGGCGGGAGCGAGCCGTCCTCGACGTAGCGGCGGGTGATCGTCCACGAGCCGGTGTCGACGTCGAGCCCGAAGGTGCTCTGGGCGTCCTCCGAGGGGGCGGTCCAGGGGTTGGTGCCGTTCTCGGTGAAGGTGTTGGGCTCGCCCCCGGGCTCGGTGGGGAGCGGGGCGGCGCCACCCTCGTCGGCGGCGACATCGGCCTCCCCGCCACCGGTCGCCCTGTCGTCGCTCGCCTCCCCGGTGCAACCGGCGACGAGGGCGACCGTGAGGGCCACGAGGGGGATGAGGGCCTGTCGTGAGCGCATGGGGTGTCCGACGGCACACGCCGGACGACGGTTCCGCCCGGGGGGAGGCCTACCCCCGCTCCTCCATGCCCCAGGGGGCGTCATGGGTGTCGAGGAGGTCGAGGAACGGGACGCTGTCGAAGGCCTCGGGGCCGAGGACGCCGACGCCCGACCAGGTGCCGGCGGCCAGCAGCTCGAGGGCGACGATCGGGTTCACGGCGGTCTGCCAGACGACGCACTGGACGCCGTCGCGGGCCATCGACCACTCGTTGTCGACCACGTGGTGGAGGTACACCTCGCGGCGGTTCCCGTCCTTGCCGGTGCCGGTGACCCAGAGCCCGGCGCAGGTGGCGCCGCGCATCAGGTGGCCGAGGCCGGCCGGGTCGGGCAGGCAGGCGGCCACGACGTCCCTCGGCGAGACGGCGGCCGTCCCCCCGTCGGCCGTGCGCACGGTGACCGGGTCGGTGCGGTCGAGCCCGAGCTTGTGGAGGGTGCGCAGCACGTCGATGAACTCGGCGCCGAGGCCGTACTTGAAGGTGACCCGCTTGGCGTCGACCGCGCGGGGCATCAGCACGACCTCCTCGTGCTCGACGTTGACGCACTCGACCGGGCCGATGCCGCCGGGGAAGTCGAACACCTCGGGCTCGCTGAACGGCTCGGTGGTGAAGAAGCCCCGGTCCCGCTCCCAGATCAGCGGCGGGTTGAGGCACTCCTCGATCGTCGTCCAGATCGAGAACGAGGGGGCGAAGTCGTAGCCCTCGACGGTGAGGTTGGACCCGTCGCGGGTGCCCAGCTCGTCGATCTCGGAGAAGAGGTGGTCGGCGGCGTAGCGGGCGAAGACGTCGCTCAACCCGGGCTCGACGCCGATGCCGACGAGGGCCAGCCGGCCGGCGCCCTCCCACTCCTCGCTCTTGGCGAGCTGCTCGTCGCCGAGCATCACGCCGGGGACCTCGTAGGGCCGCTCGGGATCGCGCTGCGAGAGGCTCATCGCCATGTCGAGGTAGTCGGCGCCGGCGGCCAGCGTGCCGTCGAAGACGGGCATGACGAAGCGGGGGTCGACGGCGTTGAGCACGTGGGTGACCCGGTGCTCGCGGGCCAGGGCGGCGACGCCCTCGGCGCTCGACGCGTCGACCCGGGCGGCGGTGAAGCGGGGGTCGGCGACCCGGTCGACGATGGCCGTGGCCCGGCTCTCGTCGTGGTCGGCCACGACCATGGCCTCGAAGAAGTCGCGGCGGGCGGCGATGGCGGCGGCGGCCGTGCCCACGCCCCCCGCCCCGACGATCAGGATGCGCATCAGTCGAGGCTCGCCATCACGTGCTTGAGCCGGGTGTAGTCGTCGAAGCCGTAGCGGCTCAGGTCCTTGCCGTAGCCCGAGTGGCCGAAGCCGCCGTGGGGCATCTCGGCCACCAGCGGGATGTGGGCGTTGATCCACACGCAGCCGAAGTCGAGCCGCTTGGACATGCGCAGGGCCCGGCCCACGTCGCGGGTCCACACGCTGGAGGCCAGGCCGTACTCGACCCCGTTGGCCCAGGCCACGGCCTCGTCCTCGTCGGCCACCCGCTGGACGGTGATCACCGGGCCGAAGACCTCGTTCTGGACGATCTCGTCGTCCTGGGCCAGGCCCGACACCACCGTCGGGCGGAGGAAGAAGCCGCCGTCGATGCCGTCGGGGCGGGCGCCGCCGGCGTCGATCGAGGCGTGGTCGGGCAGCCGGTCGAGGAAGCCGGTGACCCGGTCGAGCTGGGCCTGGCTGTTGACCGGGCCGAGCAGGGCGTCCTCGGAGTCGGGCAGGCCGACGACGGCGTCGTTCGCCTGCGCCACCAGGGCGGCGAGGAAGGCGTCGTGGAGGCCGGGCGTGACGAGCACCCGGGTGGCGGCGGTGCAGTCCTGGCCGGCGTTGAAGTAGCCGGCCTCGGCGATCCCGGCCGCCGCCGCCTCGACATCGGCGTCGTCGAACACCACGACCGGGGCCTTGCCCCCCAGCTCCAGGTGGACCCGCTTGAGGTCGTCGGCCGCGCTCCGGGCCACCTCCATCCCGGCCCGCACCGAGCCGGTGATGGCGACCATGTCGGCCGCCGGGTGGGAGACGAGGGCCCGCCCGGTGTCACGGTCGCCGGTGACGACGTTGAGCACGCCCGGCGGGAGGAACTCGGCCGCGATCTCCGCCAGCCGCAGCGTCGTCTCCGGCGTCGTGTCCGACGGCTTGAGGACGACGGTGTTCCCGGCGGCCAGGGCCGGGGCGATCTTCCAGACCGCCATCATCATCGGGTAGTTCCACGGCGCCACCTGGCCGACGACACCGATCGGCTCCCGGCGCAGCCACGACGTGTAGCCCTCCATGTACTCGGTGGCGGCCACCCCGTCGAGGGTGCGGGCGGCGCCGGCGAAGAACCGGAGCTGGTCGACCATCGGCGGGATCTCCTCCGACGCCGTCAGGGCCCAGGGCTTGCCGGTGTTCTCGGCCTCCAGCCTGACCAGCTCGTCGCCGGCGGCCTCGACGGCGTCGGCGATCCGGAGCAGGGCCAGCTGGCGCTCCGACGGGGTCGCGTCGCGCCAGCCCGGGAAGGCCTCGGTGGCCGCCGCGTAGGCGGCGTCGACGTCGGCCTGGCCGCTGACCGGGGCGCTCGCCACCGCCCGGCCGGTCGACGGGTCGACGATCTCCGAGCGCTCGTCGGTGCGAGGCTCGACCTCCGCACCGCCGACGAAGTTCCTGAGCTCACGCATGGCGAGGAAGTTACCGCCGGTGCGAACCTGCTGCGGTGGGAGAGCTCCTGGTCGTCGGCACCGGCTTCGGGCGCACCGGGACGCTGTCGCTCAAACGGGCGCTGGAGCAGATCGGGTTCGGCCCGACCTACCACATGGAGGAGGTGCTCAAGCGGCCGGCGCACCTGCGGGCCTGGGTGCGCCACGCCCGCACCGGCGAGGCCGACTGGGCCACGCTGCTCGCCGGCTTCCGCTCGACGGTCGACTACCCGGCCTGCATCGTCTGGCGCGACCTGGTGGCGCTCCACCCCGGGGCCAAGGTCGTCCACACCGTGCGCGACGCCGAGGCCTGGTGGGAGAGCACCCGGACGACCATCTACGGCGGCCGCACGATGCTCCCCCACTGGTTGCACAGCCTGGTCCCGCCGCTCGGGGACTACGTCGAGCTCAACGAGCGGATGCTGTGGCAGGGCGTCTTCGGCGGCCGCTTCCTCGACCGCGACCACGCCATCGCCGTCTACCGGCGCCACACCGAGGAGGTCGTCGGCGGCCTCGACCCCGAGCGGGTGCTGGTGTTCGAGGTGGCCCAGGGCTGGGAGCCGCTGTGCGCCTTCCTCGGCGTCCCCGTCCCCGACACCCCCTTCCCCCACGTCAACGACGCCGCCTGGATGCGCCGTCGCATCACCGCCGTCCGCTACGGCACCCGCGCCCTCCCCGTCGCCGCCCTCGCCACCGCCATCCTGGCCTCCCGCCGCCTCGGCCGGCGATGACGGTCGCGACCGACCGGGGAACCGGACGGGCGTCGGCGTCGTCCGAGGCCGCCGTGCGCCACGCCCTGCTGTCCCTCGCCCTGCTCGCCGGGGCTCCCGTGGTGGCCCTGGCCGTCGTCGCCGACCCGGCGGCGGGCAGCTGCATCGCCCCCGTCGTCTCCCACGCCGCCGGACCGGTCGTCCGGGGGGCGACGCTCACCGTGGAGGGTCGCCGGTGGGGCGACGACTGCTACGACACCGGGATGCCACCGCCGGGGTACGGCGTCCTCGGGCGACCGGCGCAGGACATCGAGGTCCTGGTGGTCCAGGGCGAGCGGGAGGTCGTGGTGGCCCGGGGCGACGCCGACGACGACCTGGCCTTCGCCGTCGAGGTCACGGTGCCGGTCGACCTCGCACCCGGGTCGGCGACGATCGTGGCCCGGGACGCCGACCGCAGCCTCGGCATCGTCGACGACATCCCGCTGACGGTCGCCTCCACCTACCCGCCGCACTGGGCCGGGCGGTCCTCGGAGCCGGCCTCCTTCGGCGCGACCCTGCCGTCCGCGGCGGCACCGGCCGACGACGACACCTCGCCCTGGCTCCGGGCCCTCGGCGGGGCCGTCGCCGCCGTCGTCCTGGCCGCCCTGGCGGTGGCCCGCCGGGTCAGTCGTCGAGACGGAGGGCGCTGACGAAGGCCTCCTGGGGGACCTCGACCCGACCGATCGACTTCATCTTCTTCTTGCCCTCCTTCTGCTTCTCGATCAGCTTGCGCTTCCGGGTGATGTCGCCGCCGTAGCACTTGGCGAGGACGTCCTTG
>DASTYI010000096.1:0-5273 GCA_035765045.1 Iamia sp.
GATCCGACGGCTTCCCGTCGGATCTGATCGCCAGTTGGGTGGGGTGCTGGGCGTCAGTCGAGGCGGCGGAGGCCGTCGCGGTAGCGGGGGATGCGGTCGCGGTAGGCCTTGGCGCCGAGGCGGATCATCACCTCGGGGTCGACCCGGCCCTCCTTGATCACGGCCGGGACGCCGAGGGCCATGGCCAGGCTGGGCACCTCGGTGTCGTTGGTGACGAGGGCATTGGCGCCGACGAGGGCCTGGGTCCGCACGACGGCCCGGTGGAGCACGACCGACCCCGAGCCGACCAGGGCCTCGTCCTCGATCGTGCACCCCTCGAGGTGGGCGTTGTGGCCGATCACGCAGTCGTCACCGACCGTCGTGGGCCAGAACGGCGTGGTGTGGACCACGGTGCCGTCCTGGATGCTCGTCCCGGCCCCGATGCGGATCTCGCCGTCGTCGCCCCGGAGGACGGCGTGGGGCCAGATCGACGACGCGGCGCCGATCGTGACCGAGCCGATGATCACGGCGTCGGGGTGGACGTAGGCCTCCGGGTCGATGGAGGGCTCCTGGTCACCGAGCGCGTAGATCGCCATCGCCCGACCGTATCGTCGTGCGGGTGACCGACCAGACCCGCCGGCCCCGCTTCGCCGTCGCCGAGCCGCCCGTGGCCGAGCGCCGCCCCGCCACCCGCACCCGCCACGGCGTCACCGACCCCGACGACCTGGGCTGGATGCGGGACCACGCCGACCCCGCCCTCCTCCCGCTGCTGGAGGCCGAGGACGCCCACGCCGACGCCGTGCTGGCCCCGCTGGCCCCGCTGGTCGACGCCATCGAGGCCGAGATCCGCGAGCGGACCCAGGAGGACGACCTCTCGGTCCCGCACCGCAAGGGGGCCTGGTGGTACCAGACCCGCACCGTCGAGGGGCGGTCCTACGCCATCCACGAGCGCCGCCCCGACGACGGCACCGGCACCGCCCCGGTCGCCGACGCCGAGCCCACCGTCATCCTCGACGAGAACGCCCTGGCCGACGGCCACCCGTACCTGTCGCTCGGGGTGGCCGACGTCAGCCCCGACGGCTGGCTCCTCGCCTACGCCGTCGACCACGACGGCTCCGAGCAGCACACCCTGCGGATCCGCGACCTCCGCACCGGCGAGGACCTCCCGGTGGCCATCGGGAACGTCTCCTACGGCTTCGCCTGGGCGGCCGACAGCGGCGGCTTCGTCTACACGACGCTCGACGCCGCCCAGCGGCCGTGGCGGGTCCACTCGCACTTCCTCGGGGCCGACCCCGCCGGCGCCGACGACGCCCTGCTGCTGGAGGAGCCCGACGACCGCTTCTGGGTCGGGGTCGGGGCCAGCCGCAGCGGCGACCTGATCGTCGTCGACGTGGGCAGCGCCATCACCTCCGAGCTCCACCTGATCGACGCCCACGCCGTGGCCGACGGGGCCCGGCTGGCCATCCCCCGGCGCCAGGGCGTCGAGGTCCAGGCCGCCCACCACGGCGACTGGCTGTACATCGTCTCCAACGACGACGCCCTCGACTTCGCGCTCTGGCGGGCGCCGCTGGCCGCCCCCGACCGCAGCCGCTGGGAGCCGGTCATCCCCCACTCCCCCGGCACCCGGATCGTCGGCGTCGAGGCCTTCGCCTCGTACCTCGTCGTCCACCTGCGCACCGGGGGCCGCCCCGCCCTGCGGATCCTCCCCGTCGACGACCTCACCGCCGCCCGCGACCTCACCTTCCCCGACGCCGGCTACTCGCTCGGCGGCGGCGCCAACGAGGAGTGGGACACGACCCGCTACCGCTTCTCGTACCAGTCGCTCACCACCCCCGGCACGCTGTTCGAGGAGGACCTGGCCACCGGCGAGCGGGTCCAGCTCAAGCAGACGCCGGTGCTCGGCAACTTCGACCCGGCCCGCTACCGCACCGAGCAGGTGTGGGCCACGGCCGGGGACGGCACCCGGGTGCCGGTCTCGCTCGCCTGCCGGGCCGACGTCGAGCCCGACGGCACCGCCCCCCTCGTGCTCTACGGCTACGGCGCCTACGAGATCAGCATGGACCCGTGGTTCTCGATCCCCCGGCTGTCGCTGCTCGACCGGGGCGTCGTGTTCGCCATCGCCCACGTGCGGGGCGGCGGCGAGATGGGCCGGTCCTGGTACGAGGACGGCAAGCTCCTGGCCAAGCCCCACTCCTTCTCGGACCTGGTGGCGGCGGCCGACCACCTGGCCGAGGCCGGGTGGGCCGCGCCCGACCGCATCGCCATCCGGGGCGGGTCGGCCGGCGGGCTGCTCGTCGGGGCGGCCACCAACCTGGCCCCGACCCGCTTCCGCGCCGTCGTCGCCGAGGTGCCCTTCGTCGACGCCCTCCAGACGATCCTCGACCCCGACGCCCCGCTGACCGCCACCGAGTGGGAGGAGTGGGGCAACCCGATCACCGACCCCGAGGTCTTCGCCACCATGCGGGCCTACAGCCCGACCGAGAACGTCGGCACCGGGTCGTACCCGATCGTGCTGGCCACCGGCGGGCTCAACGACCCCCGGGTCGGTGTCCACGAGCCCGCCATCTGGGTCCAGCGCCTGCGCGAGCGGACCGAGGCGAGCCCCGATCGCCCGGTCGTCTTCCGGGTCGAGCTCGGCGCCGGCCACGGCGGCCCCAGCGGCCGCTACGACGCCTGGCGGCGCGAGGCCGAGACCCTCGCCTTCCTCCTGACCGCCCTCGACGTCGAGCCCTAGTCCGACCGCCTCATGGTGCCAGGCACCTTGAGGCGGTCAGCGCTCGACGTTGGCGTAGCCGCCGCGGAAGAAGATGAGGGGGTGGTGGTGGTCGTCGCCGACGGCGAGGTCGTGGACGCGGCCGACGACGATGTCGTGGTCGCCGCCGGGGAGGACCTCGTGGAGCTCGCAGTCGATCCAGGCGACGACGTCGTGGATCCGGGGGGCGCCCGAGTACGGGGCGGCGTCGAAGCCGATGCCGGCGAACTTGTCCTCGCCCTTGCCGGCGAACACCCGGCAGACGTCCTCCTGGTGGTCGCCCAGGACGTTGACGCAGAAGCGGCCGGCCGAGCGGATCTTGGGCCAGCTCGACGAGTTGGCGCCGACGCTGAAGCCGACGAGCGGCGGGTCGAGCGAGAGCGAGAAGAACGAGCCGACGGCGAGGCCCACCCGGCCCTCGTCGGTCTCGGCCGCGATGACCGTCACCCCGGTCGGGAAGTGGCCGAGCACGGTGCGGAACTTGGACTGGTCGATCACGGGTCCGTCTGACACACCGTCAGGTTAGGCAGCGCTCAGTAGGACTTCGGCAACCCGAGGACGTTCTGGGCCAGGTAGTTGAGCGTCATCTCCTGGCTGACCGGGGCGACCTTCATGATGCGGGCCTCGCGCCAGTACCGGCCGACGTGGTACTCCTCGGCGAAGCCCAGCCCGCCGTGGGCCTGGAGGACCCGGTCGCAGGCGTCGAAGCCGGCCTCGGCGGCGAGGTACTTGGCCGTGTTGGCCTCCTCGCCGCAGGCCAGCCCGTGGTCGTAGCGCCAGGCGGCCAGCTGGATCATCAGCCAGGCGGCCCGCAGCCGGCCGTGGGCGTCGGCCAGCGGGTGGGCGATCGCCTGGTTGGCGCCGATCGGGCGGCCGAAGACCTGGCGCTCGCCGGCGTAGGCGACGCCCCGGCGCAGGGCGGCCAGCCCGGTGCCGACGGCCTCGGCGGCGATCAGGATGCGCTCCGGGTTGAGCCCCGAGAGCAGGTGCCGGAAGCCCCGGCCCTCCTCCCCCACCAGCCGCCAGCCCTCGACGGGGAGGTCGTCGTAGAAGACCTCGCAGCTGCCGACGGCGTTGCGGGCCGTCTTGGGGATGGGCCGGATGCTGACGTGGGCGGGGTCGAGGTCGACGAGGAAGAGCGAGAGCCCGTCGAGCCCGCTGTCCGCCTCGCCGGTGCGGGCCAGCAGCAGGCAGACCGACGACTCCTCGGCCTTCGACGTCCAGATCTTCTGGCCCGAGATGCGCCAGCCGTCGCCGTCGCGGGTGGCCCGGGTGGCGATGCGGGAGGTGTCGGTGCCGGCGGTCGGCTCGGTGACGCCGAAGGCGACGTGGAGGTCGCCGGCCGCGGCCCGGGGCAGGAAGGCCTCCTGGAGCCGCTCGTTGCCGAACCGCACGACCGGTTCGAGCCCGAAGACGGTGAGGTGGAGGGCGGTGCAGCCGTTCATGGCCGCCCCCGATGCCGCCACCTCGCGCATCAGGATGGCCGCCTCGGTGATGCCGCAGCCGCCCCCGCCGAAGCGCTCGGGGATGGCCACGCCGACCCAGCCCCCGGCGGCCATGGCCTCGTAGAACTCCCAGGGGAAGCGGTGCTCGCGGTCGCAGGCGGCCCAGTAGTCGTCGTCGAAGCCGGCGCACACCGCCCGCACCCCGGCGGCGACGGCCTCGTGGTCCGGGTCGTCGGAGAGGTCCACCCGGCGGGGCTAGCGGCGGCCGGCGGCCACGGCGCGCGCCGCGCTGTCGCCGCGGGCGGCGGCCGACGGCTCGGCCACGACCGGCTGCGCCCGGCCACCGCCCTGGCCGCGGAGCGAGACGGTGGTGCCCTCGGCGGCGGCGATGACCTCGGCCAGGCCCCGGTCGGCGGCGGTGTGACGGGCGTGGCGGAGCAGGGCGTCGACCCCCTCGTCGTGGCGCTCGGGGTCGTGGTGGAACAGGGCCAGGCGGGAGGCCCCGGCGGTGGCGGCGACGTGGACGGCGTAGTCGACCGTGCAGTGGCCCCAGTCCGACTTGGCCGTGAAGTCCTCGGGGGTGAACTGGGCGTCGTGGATCACCAGGTCGGCGCCGTCGCACAGGGCGAGGGCCCCCTCGGCGATGCGGTCGGTGCCGTCGACCGGCTGCTGGTGGTCGCTGATGTAGGCGATGACGACGTCGTCGACCTCCACCCGGTAGCCGTTGGTGGCCCCGACGTGGGGCACGGTGCGGGCGGTGACGAGGGCGCCGTCGACCTCGACCGTCTCGCCGTCGTCGAAGTCGACGAAGTCGATGTGGCCGTGGAGCTGCTCGGTCGTGACCGGGAAGTACGGCGGCCGGAGGAACTGGCCGAAGGCCTCCTCCAGGCTGAGGTCCGCCTGCGGCCGGGGCGCTCGGACGCTGAGCTCGGCGCCGGGGGCGAGCACGGGGACGAAGAACGGCAGGCCCTGGACGTGGTCCCAGTGGATGTGGGTGACGAAGGCATGGCCGCGGAAGGTGCCGTCGGTGGGCTGGGTCTGGCCGAAGAACCGCAGGCCGGTGCCGAGGTCGAGGATGATCGGGTCCCGCCCCGGAC
>DASTYI010000097.1:0-6892 GCA_035765045.1 Iamia sp.
TGACGACCTTCCAGCTCGCCGTGGTGGTCCTCGACCCGTACACGTCGGAGAGCTCGTGGCTCATCGACACCGCCGGCGCCCTGCTCACCGAGTTCAAGGGCGCCGACTGCCGGGTCGCCTGGGTCGTCACCGCCGACGCCGACGACGCCCGCACCTTCCTCGGCCCGTGGGCCGAGACGCTCCTCACCTTCTGCGACGCCGATCGCTCCTTCGCCCGGGGCGTCGGCCTCGAGCACCTCCCGGCCTTCGTGCACCTGCGCCAGGACCGGGTCGTCATCAGCGCCGCCGAGGGCTGGGACCCGCCGGCGTGGGACGCCGCCGTGGCCACCCTGTCGCAGATGATGTCGTGGTCGAAGGTCGAGGTGCCGCCGCCGGGGGCGCCCGCCCCCTTCGCCGGCTCCCCCGTCTGACCTCGGCCTCCGGGCCCTCGCCGCCCCCTCGCGCTGGCTACCGTCGAGGCGTGTCCCGCTACTCGTTCACGATGCCGTCCCACCCCGGGCGGAAGGGCTGGTTCCGGGTCGGGGAGGTGGAGGTCACCACCACGGCGATCATGGTCGCCCTCGGCGTGGTGTCGATGTTCGTCTACGCCGCCGACCAGGCCACCCTCTTCAAGGGCGCCTTCTTCGGCGAGTTCGTCCGCGACGGCGAGGTCTGGCGGCTGGCCACCTGGCCCCTCGTCAACCCGCCCAACAGCTTCTGGGTGATCCTCACCCTCGTCTTCTTCTGGTTCGTCGGCCACCGGATCGAGGACGAGATCGGGCGGGTCCGGTTCCTCGTCCTGGAGCTGGTCACGACGATCGTCTCCGCCGCCGTCGTCACGCTCGTCCCGCTGGCCCGCGACACCGGGCTGGGCGCCGGCCTGAGCCTGCTCGCCTTCGGCCTGCTCGTCGTGATCGCCGTCCGCAACCCGCAGGAGCCGTGGTTCTTCGGGGTGCCGATCTGGATCCTGGTCGCCGTGTTCGCCGCCGTCGACGTGCTCCGTCTCGTGGGCGATCGGTTCTGGGGCGTCCTGCTGCTCGAGGCGATGGTGGTGCTGACGTCGGTGATCGGCGCCGCCGTCTACGGCCTGGTCGACGTCCTGCCGTTCGTGCCCCGGGCCGGCGCCCCCAAGCCCGCCGGGGGCCGGAGGGCCAAGCGGGCCCGCGGCGGTCGGGGCCAGGGCACCGTCACCCAGGGGCCGTGGACCTCGCCGTCGGGGTTCACGCCGGCCGGGCCGTCCCGGCTCGAGCAGGCCGAGCTCGACGTCCTGCTCGACAAGATCGGCCAGTCGGGGATCGACTCGCTGTCCACCGAGGAGCGGCGCCGGCTCGACGAGCTGAGCCGCCGGATGCGCGGCACCTGAGCCCGACGCCGCCCCCGGTCAGAACCCGCCCGTCGCCACCCGGCGGTTGAAGTCGGGGGTGGCGACCAGCGTCCGCACCAGCGTCGCCGGCGGGGTGCCGGCCGTGAGCAGCGTCGTCCACTGGAGCCGCTCGAGCGACGTCGCCACCCGGCCCAGCAGCTGGGCGTAGGCCCAGGAGACGACGACGTCGGCCGCCGTGGCCCGCTTGTTCTCGGCCGACTCGCTGAAGCCGACGAGGACCTTGCCCCGGGTGACGCCCCGGTTCAGCTCGGACACCCAGAACGCCACGCCGCCGGCATCGGGCTCACGGTTCAGGACGTTGCGGTACACCTGCTCGACGAAGGCCCGGTTGCCGAGGTCGCCGTAGAGCGTGGTGAACTCGGCGCTGGCGGCGAGGATCGTCGCCATCCGGGTCAGGCTCACGCCGCGCTGGCGCTCCCGGATCCAGAAGTTGAGGCCGGAGGCGTCGGGGTTGCGGTCGAAGGCGGCGCCGTAGAGCCGGACCGCCCCGGGGACGAGGCCGGCATGGGTCGAGGAGTCGGCCAGGTAGACGGCGAGGTCGGCGGCCGACCACGAGCGGAGCAGGTTGGTCGCGTCGGCCTCGACCTGGGCCTCGCTGGGCCCGGCGGCGAGGAGCCACCAGCGGAGCCGGGACGAGGCGTCACCGGCCGAGCGGAACGGCGTCGGGCGCCGGTCGGGGATGCTGCTGCCCGCCCCGACGAAGTTGACCGTCGACCACAGGCGGCCGTTGGCGTCGCGGACGCAGCCGACACCGATCCGCTGGACACCGCTGTCGAGGATGTTGGCCCGGTGTCCCGACGAGTTCATGTAGGCGTTGTGGAGGCGGACCGGCGTGGGGGCGTAGCCGACGTTCTCGGTGATCCGCCGCCAGTCCGGCACCTTGGCGCTGATCTGGCGCACGTAGTCGGGGTTGTGCGCCATGGTGCCGGCGCGGGCCTGGCGGAACGCCCACGCCCGGGCGACCTGGTCGAAGGCGGGGTCCTCGCGCAGGGCGGGGCGACCGGCCTGCGCCCGGGCCTCGTCGTGGAGGCGGTGGAGCTCGCCCTCGCAGGTGCCGTCGATGGCTACCCGGGTGGGGGCGTCGGGGTAGGCGCCGGCGGGCGGGGGCGTGACCACCGCCGTGGTCAGGGCGCTGCCGAGGACGAGGGCGCCGAGCAGCCGGCGCGTGCGGGTTGACATGGGTGGACCTCCACCATGGTCGCCGACCCCACCACTTTGAGGGGTCATTTGGTCACGCTCTGTGACCTACCACGTCGGCAGAGGGCCAAACGCTGTGAGGGTCCGGGATGGCCCGATCAGGTGAGGCAGAGCTCGTTGCCCTCGGGGTCCGCCATTGTCACCCAGTACCCCTCGACGTCGTCGTGCCGGTACAGCAGGGTGGCGCCCAGCCCCTCCAACCGGGTGACCTCGGCATCCACCCGGGCCCGTCCCTCCGGCCCCCGGTCCCGCCCGGCGATCCGCAGGTCGAGGTGGACCCGGTTCTTGCCCACCCGGGGCTCGGGGACGGCCATGAAGAGGACCCGCTGGTTGCGGTCGGCCTCGGCGTCGCCGGCGCCCCGGGGGCGGATGGCCGAGCCGACCCGGAAGAACAGGACGCCGTCGATCTCGACCACGTCGTCGTCGGTCACCACCCCCTGGTCGAGGAGCCGGCGGATCATCGTGTCGTCGCTCTCGACCTCGTAGTGCAGGACCTCGGCCCAGAAGCGGGCCTGGGCGTGGGGGTCGACGGCGTCGAAGGTGACCTGGAAGGGGGTGGGCGCCGGGTGCCCGGACCTCGCCGGGGCGGGGAGCGTCCGCCCCCCGGTGGCCCGATGGAGGTCGCGCAGCGTCAGGACCTCGGCCAGGTGGTGGATCACCTCGCGGTTGATGTGCAGGACGAGGGCGGCCATCGGGTGGTCGGCGTAGGGCCCCTCGTGGGGACCGCAGGCCCGGGCCATCCCGTCGGCGTCGAGGGCGGCGACGCCCGCGGTCCAGCGGGCGTAGGCGTCGTCGAGGGCGGCGAGGGTGCCGGCGGCGTCGGGGAGGTACTCGCGCCCCTCGTAGTCGATGCCCCGGCCGTCGCCGAAGTGGGCCGAGGCCCGGCCGCCGAGCACGCCCTCGATCACGTGCCAGAGCCGCCAGGCGATGGTGGTGACGGGCGCCGGGTCGGGCTCGGGCAGGGCGAAGTCGATCACCCACCCCCCCGCCCCGGCGGCCTGCGGCGACGTCGCCTCGGCCCGGGGCCGCACCCCCCAGCACCCGGGGACCGGCTCCCAGTGCAGCTCGTCGTCGGTCAGGCCCTCCAGGCGGGGGCGGACGTGGACGTCCCAGTGGAACGTCAGCTGCTCCCGGGCGTGGGCGGGCCAGTCGAGGGGGACCGTGCGATCGTCCATGGCGGCGACCGTACCCACGGACCCGGACAGGACCGGTCCGGGTCGTCAGCCCTTGTCCGGGACCCCGCCCCGGGTCAGGGCGAGCAGGTCGAGGGCCCGGTCGAGCTCGGCCTCGTCGAGCACGCCGGCGTCGAGCACCACCTCGCGGATCGTCCGGCCGCTCCTGGCGCTCTCCTTCACCAACCCCGCCACCCGCTCGTAGCCGAGCACCGGGTTGAGGGCGGTGGCCGCCTGCGGGGTGGCCTCGGCGTAGGCCTGGCAGCGCTCGCGGTCGGCCTCGATCCCGGCCAGGCAGCGGTCGGCGAAGAGCCGGCTGACGTTGGCCAGCAGGGTGATCGACTCGAGCAGGTTGCGGGCGATCACCGGCAGGTAGACGTTGAGCTCGAAGTTGCCCTGGCTGCCGGCGAAGGCGACGGCGGCGTCGTTCCCGTAGACCTGGGCCACGACCTGGCTGACCGCCTCGGGGATCACCGGGTTGACCTTGCCGGGCATGATCGACGAGCCGGGCTGGAGGTCGGGGATGCGGATCTCGGCCAGCCCCGTGCGCGGGCCCGACGCCATCCAGCGCACGTCGTTGGCGATCTTGAGCAGCCCGGCGGCGAGGCCCCGCAGCTCGCCCGACAGGCTGACCAGATGGTCGCGGGCACCCTGGGCGGCGAAGTGGTCGGGCGCCTCGACCAGGGGCACGTCGAGCCGCTCGGCCAGCCGGGCGACCACGGCGGCGGCGAAGCCCTCGGGGGCGTTGAGCCCGGTGCCGGTGGCGGTGCCGCCGAGGGGCAGCTCGCCCACCCGGGGCAGGGTGGCGGCGATCCGCTCCCGGGCCGCGGCCACCTGGGCGGCGTAGCCGGCCAGCTCCTGGCCCAGCGTCACCGGGGTGGCGTCCATCAGGTGGGTGCGCCCGGCCTTGACCACCTCGGCGTTGGCCTCGGCCTGCTCGCCGAGGACGGCGGCCAGGTGGTCGAGGGCCGGGAGCAGGTCGTGGGCGGTGGCCACGGCGGCGGCGACGTGGATGGCCGAGGGGAAGACGTCGTTGGAGGACTGCGAGGCGTTGACGTGGTCGTTGGGGTGGACCTCGGTGCCGGCCTGGCGGGCCAGGGCGGTGATCACCTCGTTGGCGTTCATGTTGGTCGAGGTGCCCGAGCCGGTCTGGAAGACGTCGATCGGGAACTCGTCGTCGTGGTCGCCCGCCGCCACCTCGGCCGCCGCCGCGGCGATGGCGGTGGCCACGTCGGCCTCGACCACGCCGAGCTCGCCGTTGACCTCGGCCGCCGCCGCCTTGATGGCGCCGAGGGCGTGGATCAGCCCGGGCGCCACCGTCAGCCCCGAGACGGGGAAGTTCTCGACCGCCCGCTGCGTCTGCGCCCCCCAGCGCGCCGCCCGGGGCACCCGCACCTCCCCCATCGTGTCGTGCTCGACCCGGTACTCGTCCTGCGCGTCGTCGGCCATGGGTCCGGTCTACCGCCGTCGCCCCCGCATCAGTCCTCGGCCCGGGCGATCAGCGTCGCCGCCGCCGAGAGGGCCAGGGTCCGGGCCACCGGCGACCACGCCCGGGGGGCGACGGTGCGGGCCCCGACCACGCCGGCGGCGATCCACATCCCGGCGCACCAGCGGCAGGTCAGGAGACGGGCCAGCTTGGGCGGCTCGGCCATGGCGTCGACCACCTCCTGGGCCGTCTCCCCCTCGGCCGGCTCCTCCGAGCCGTTGCTCACGAGGCGGTCGACCGCCGAGCGCCGCCACGGCTCGCTGATGACGTCGGCGGTGGCCAGGCGGGTCAGCCGGTACGCGGCCAGCCCGTCGACGACCAGCTCCAGGGGGTCCATGCGCTCCACGCGGCCGCCGCTCCCCGCCCCCGGCCGTCCGACGCAGGCGTGACCGATGACGTGCTCGCGGGTGTGTGTCGTCCTGCTTGCTCCGGGTAGCAGCGCCGGCCATGACACCCGAGACCGATGGGAACAGCCTCGTCGAGCGCGTGAAGGGCAAGGCCAAGGGCTTGGCCGGATCCGTCCTCGGCGACGACCACCTCCAGCACGAGGGCGAGCTCCACGAGGAGAAGGCCGACGCCCTCGACGACGCCGAGCGGCTCTCGGCGCGGGCCGAGCAGGACGCCGCCGAGGCCGAGCAGGCCCAGCGCCAGCACGAGATCGAGACCGAGCGCCGGCGGCTGGAGCAGGAGGAGTCCGCCGCCCGGCGCGAGGAGCGCATCGAGCAGGAGGCCGCCGCCGAGAAGGCCCGGGCCGAGGCCGCCGCCGACCGCCGCGAGGACGCCGTCGAGGCCCAGACCGAGGCCGAGCGGAAGGCCGCCGAGCGCGAGGAGCTCGACGCCACCCGCCAGCGGGCCGAGGAGCGGGCCGAGGCCGAGGCGCTGGAGGCCGAGGCGCAGCGGGCCCGCGAGCAGGCCGAGGTGCTCGACCAGGCCACCACCCCCACGACCGAGAGGTGACCCCGATGTCCACGATCCAGCAGATCCCCCGCACCGCCGTCCGCCTCGGCCTCGCCGCCGGCCGCCTCCCGCTCACCGCCGCCGAGGTCGTCCTGGGCAAGCAGGGCCGGGAGGACTGGCCCCCGGCCCTCGTCTTCGAGGGCGTCGAGGCCCAGGTCGAGCAGGTGCTCGGCGGCCTCCTCCACGACGACGTGCTGACCGGCGACGGCCGCCTGCGCGCCGAGAAGGTCGAGCGCCTGCGCCACGCCGCCGACCTGGAGGCCGAGGCCGAGCAGCGCCGGGAGCAGGCCGACACCACCTTCGAGCAGCGCCGCCAGCAGGCCGAGCAGGACAAGGCCGACGCCGCCGCCGCCGAGGCCGAGCGCAAGCAGGCGATCGCCCGCGACGAGGCCGAGGCCCAGCGGGCCGCCGAGGAGGAGGCCCGGCAGGAGAAGGCGCAGGCCGCCGAGGACGCCCGCAAGGCGAAGCGGGCGGCGCAGGCCAAGGCCCGCCGGTCGAAGGCCGCCGCCCTCGGCGCCGAGGAGCAGGCCCTGGCCGAGGAGCAGGCCGCCACCGCCCGGGCCCGCGACGCCCAGGCCGCCGACACCAAGGTGAAGGCCACCAAGGCCGCCCGCAAGATGGCCTGACCCCAGGCCCCACCCCTACCCCACCCCACCCCTCCCCCACCTCCCCGAACCGGCGATCAGATCCGACGGCTTCCCGTCGGATCTGATCGCC
>DASTYI010000098.1:0-20824 GCA_035765045.1 Iamia sp.
GGCTGGGTCGACCCGGCCCACACGGCCGCCCTGCGGATCGACGCCGGCGTCGGCCTGCTGTCCGAGCAGGCCCTCCGCGCCCCGGCGACGGAGCCGGGGTGGCTCGACCGCTGGCGCCGGGTCGAGGCCGCCGCCCAGGAGGCGGTCGACACGACCCTCGCCGGCGAGGGGGCGCCGACCGAGGCGGGGACGGCCCGGTCGGTCCTGGCCGCCCTGCCCGACGACGCCCACCTGGTGGTGTCGTCCTCGATGCCGATCCGCGACGTCGAGTGGTACGGCCGGCCCCGGTCGGGCGTCACCGTCCACGCCAACCGGGGCGCCAACGGGATCGACGGGGTGGTGGCGACCGCCGTCGGCGTCGCCCTGGGCACGGGCGCCCCGACGGCGTGCCTGATCGGCGACGTCGCCCTGCTCCACGACAGCACCGCCCTGATCGGCGTCGCCGCCCGGGGCATCGACCTCACGATCGTCGTGGTCGACAACGACGGGGGCGGGATCTTCTCCTTCCTCCCGCAGGCCACCACGCCCGGCGGAGACGCCTTCGAGGCGCTGTTCGGCACCCCCCACGGGGTCGACCTGACCGTCCTCGCCGCCGCCCACGGCCTGGACACCGTCGCGCCGGTGGAGGTGGCCGAGGTCGGGCCGGCGGTGCGGGCCGGCCTCGACGCCGGCGGCGTCCGCCTGGTCCGGGTCGCCACCGACCGGGCCGCCAACGTCGCCGCCCACCGCCGGCTCAACGCCGCGATCGCCAGCGCCGCCCGGGGCGCCCTCTGAGGGCAGATCGCCTCAAGGTGCCTGGCACCTTGAGGCGATCGCGGGACACGGACTAGGGGCGGACCAGCACCCCGAGGACGGCCTGGAGCTTGGCCCGGGTCTCGACCAGCTCGGTGGTGGGGTCGCTGTCGGCGACGATGCCGTTGCCGCCGAAGACCCGGGCGTGGGGGCCGTCGATCACGGCGCTGCGGATGGCGACGGCCCACTCGCCGTTGCCGTGCCGGTCGGTCCAGCCCACGGCGCCGGCGTAGGGGCCCCGGTCGAAGCCCTCGAGCGCGTCGATGACCTCCAGCGCCGCCGCCCGGGGCCGTCCGCACACCGCCGGGGTGGGGTGGAGGGCGGCCACCAGCTCCAGCACCGGCGGGGCCGGCGCCGACAGCTGGCCGGCCACCAGGGTGGCGAGGTGGGTGACGTTGGGGAGGGCCACGACCGACGGCTCGGCCTCGAAGTCGAGGTACGAGCAGAACGGCACCAGGGCGTCGTAGACGGCGTCGATCGTGACCTGGTGCTCGTGGCGGTACGAGGGCGAGGCCTGGAGCCGGGCCACGGCGTCGGCGTCGGCGGCCGGGTCGCCCCGCCGGGGGGCGGTGCCGGCCATCGGCTGCGACCGGACCTCGGTGCCGTGCCGGGCGACCAGCAGCTCGGGGCTGGCGCCGACGAAGCCGTCGACCTGGAAGACGTAGCAGCCGGGGAACCCGAGGCGGAGGCGGCGGACGACGGCGGCCACGTCGATGGGGGCGTCGGCCTCGACCCGGATCTCGCGGGCCAGCACGACCTTCTCCAGCCGGCCGGCGCGGATCAGGGCGGTCGCCTCGGCCACGGCGTCGCACCAGTCCTGCGGGGGCCGGGCGCTCTCCACCGAGAAGCGGCCGGGCCCGGGGCGGGGCGGGGCGGGGGCGGTGAGGGCGGCGAGGTCGACGGCGTCGGGGTCGGGCGGGTCGTCCTCGGTGCCGACGACGGTCAGCCAGGCCGACCCGTCGGGGCCGGTGACGGCGACGATCGCGGGCACGATCAGCTCGCCGGCGACCCCGGGTCGGAACGGCAGGGCCCCGACGGCGATCGGGCCGGTGCCCGGCCGGGTGCCGAGGTCCCCCGCCGGACCGGAGGTGCCGACCTCGGCCCCGTCGAGGGCGGCCACGACCTCGTCGACCGGGCCCCGCAGGGCGACGCCCCGGCCCCCGATCGTCGTGCCGTCGGCGCGGGCCAGGAGGACGCCGTCGTCGCCGGCCACGGCGGCCGGGTCGACCGGCGCCGTCAGCGGCCGGGTGACGGCGTGGAGCCTCACGACCGGGTGGCGGTGATCAGCCGGGCGATGCCGACGCTGAGGAGGTCGTGGCGGGCGTCGGTGAAGCCGACCTGGTCGAGCATCCCCAGCATCCGCTCGGCGGGGGGCAGGTACGAGACCGACTTGGGCAGGTAGCGGTAGGCGGCCGGGTCCGACAGCAGGCCGCCGATCCGGGGCACGACCTTGCCGAAGTAGATGCCGTGGCCGAAGCGCAGCACCGGGTTGGGCGGCTCGGCCACCTCCAGCAGGCCGATGCGGCCGCCGGGGCGGACGACCCGGGCCAGCTCGGCGAAGAAGCGGGGCAGCTCCTCCAGGTTGCGGAGGGCGAAGCCGCAGGTGATGCCGTCGACCGAGCCGTCGGGCACCGGCAGGCGGAGGACGTCGGCGTGGACCAGCGGGGCCGTGGTGCGGGCGGCGACGAGCATCCCGAAGGAGAGGTCGACCCCGATCGGGAGGTGCCCGCTGCGGATCAGCTCGGAGCACAGGTCGCCGGTGCCGCAGGCCAGGTCGAGGACCCGGGCGCCGGGCCTCAGGTCGAGGGCCCGCACCGTCTTCCGGCGCCAGCCGACGTCCATCCGGAACGTCATGATCCGGTTCACCAGGTCGTAGCGCGGGGCGATGGTGTCGAACAGGGCCCGGACGGCCTCGACCTTCTCCTCGCCCTCGGGGAGGTGGTCGGCGTCGGGCAGGGCACCGGTGGCGATCGGACGTCCGGACGGGCTCACCCGGGCGACACTAGGAGCCGAGCCGTCGGGCGAGACGACCCGGAGGAGCGGTACGTCGCCTCCGAGGCCCCGGCGGCGGCGTGAACCGTACGAACGGTGCCTGGCACCGTTCGTACGAGGAGGTGGCCGGTGGGGCGCGGGTCCTGCCAGGATCGCCCGTCGTGGCCCGCGCCTTCGCCCTCCTGCTGCCCCCGTCGGAGGGGAAGGCGCCCGGGGGGCGGGGCGCGCCGTGGCGGCCGGGGCGGGGCGTGCTGCCGGCGCTCGACGGGCCCCGGGCGGAGGTCCTGGCCGCCCTCGGCGGGGGCGTGGCCGAGGCGCCGACCCGCCGGGCCCTCGACCGCTACACCGGCGTCCTCTACAAGGAGCTCGACGCCGCCTCGCTCGACACCGCTGCCCGCCGCCGGCTCAGCAGCACGACGCTGATCGCCTCGGGGCTGTGGGGCCTGGTCGGCCCGAACGACCCGATCCCCGACTACCGGCTCAAGATGGGTGCCAGCCTCCCCGGCCTGGGGAAGCTGTCGACCTTCTGGCGGCCGCACCTGACCGCCGCCCTGGGCGAGCGGCTGGCCGGCCGGGTGGTGTGGGACCTGCTGCCCAACGAGCACGCCGCCGCCTGGGACCCGGCGCCGGTGCCCCTCCACCGCCGGATCACCGTCCGCTTCGTCACCGCCCAGGACACGACGGTCTCGCACTGGAACAAGCTGCTCAAGGGCAGCCTCGTCCGGCACCTGGCGGCCACCGGGCTGACCGACCCCGACGGCCTGGCCGCCTTCGCCCACCCCAGCGGCTACCGCTACGACCCCGCCGCCACCGTCACCGCCGGCCGCCACACGACCATCGTCCTCCGCGAGAGCTGACCGTACGAACGGTGCCTGGCACCGTTCGTACGGTCAGCCGGCGGCTTCGGCCTGGGCCTTGGCCCAGCGGTAGTCGGCCTTGCCGGCGGGGGAGCGGACCAGCTGGTCGACGAAGACGAAGGCCTTCGGGAGCTTGTAGCGGGCGACGTGCCTCTCGGCCTCGGCCAGCAGGCCGGCCTCGTCGGGCTCGGCCCCCTCGACCAGCTGGACGACGGCGACGACCTCCGAGCCCCAGCGGTCCGACGGGCGGCCGGTGACGACCACGTCGGCCACCGACGGGTGCGGGGCGAGGGCCATCTCGACCTCCTCGGCGAAGATCTTCTCGCCGCCCGAGTTGATCGTGACCGAGTCCCGCCCGAGCAGCTCGATGATCCCGTCCTCCCGCCAGCGGGCCCGGTCGCCGGGCACGGCGTAGCGGACGCCGTCGATCACCGGGAAGGTGCGGGCCGTCTTGTCGGCGTCGCCCAGGTAGCCGAGGGGGACGAAGCCCCGCTGGGCCAGCCAGCCGATCTCGTCCTCGCCCGGGGTCAGCTTGCGGGTGATCGACTCGTCGACCACGACGGTGTCGGGCCCCGGGGTGAAGGTGCCGGTCGAGGCCGCGCCCTTGACCGACGTCTGCCCCATCTGGGCGCCGGTCTCCGACGAGCCGACGGCGTCGAGGACGATGATGTTGGGCAGCAGCTCGAGGATCTGCTCCTTGAGGGCGGCGGTGAGCGGTGCCCCGCCGTTGACCACGGCGAAGAGGGCCGACAGGTCGCGGGGGCGGGCCCGGAGCGAGTCGATCAGGGGCCGGGCGAAGGCGTCGCCGACCAGCTGGAGGGTGTTGACCTGCTCGCGCTCGGCCTGGTCCCAGACGCCGTCGGCGTCGAGCCGGCTGGGCTCGTCGGGGATGATGACCGCCCCGCCGCTGGTGAAGGTGTTGAACGCCAGCCACTGGGCCGCGCCGTGCATCAGGGGCGGGGTGAGGGCGGCTCGGGGGCCGGCGGGCGGGATGGCGGCGACGATCGACTCGTGGTCCGGGTGGACGTCGGCCGAGCCGAAGGGCCGGCCGCCCATGGCCCCGACGTAGATGTCGTGCTGGCGCCACAGCACGCCCTTGGGCATCCCGGTGGTGCCGCCGGTGTAGAGGATGTAGAGGTCGTCGGGCGACGGCGTGCGGTCGGTGAGCGGCTCGGGCGAGGCGGCGGCGAGGGCCTCGTCGTAGTCGACGGCCCCGTCGAGGAGGGCGTTGCCGGTCTCGTCGGCCAGCTGGACCAGCAGCGTGAGGTCGGGCAGCTCGTCCCGGATGGCGGCCACCTGGGGGGCGAAGCGGGCGTGGTACACGAGGCCCCGGGCGCCCGAGTCGCGCAGCAGGTACAGCAGCTCCTCGGCGACGTAGCGGTAGTTGACGTTGAAGGCGCCGACCCGAGCCGCGCTGGCGGCGATCATCCCCTCGATGTACTCGTTGCCGTTGTGGAGGTAGAGCCCGACGTGGTCGAGGTGGCTCTCGTGACCCCCGAGGCCGTCGCGCTCGGAGCGGGCGCCCAGCCCGGCGTCGGCGAACACGTGGGCCAGCCGGGTGCTGCGGTCGAGCACGTCGGCGTAGGTGAGCCGGCGGTCGCGGAAGACGATGGCCTCGCGGTCGGGGTGGGCGGCGGCGACGGCGCCGAAGACGCCGGCGAGGGTGAGCTCGTGGGGCACGGGGGGAGGTCCTCCGGGTCGGTGTGACGCCCGACCCTAGGAGACGACCTGACGCCCCGTCAGCGCTGCCTGGCGCACCCAGCGGTGGTCGACCTTGCCCGAGGGCAGCCGGCGGACCTCGCCCACCGGCACGATCCGCCGGGGGACCTTGAACGACGCCAGGTGCTCGCGGCAGTGGGCGTCGAGGTCGTCGGGCTCGACCGGGCGCCCGGGGCGGGCGGCGACCACGGCGACGACCCGCTCGCCCCAGCGCTCGTCGGGGACGCCGACGACGGCGGCGTCGAACACCGCCGGGTGGGCCTTGAGCACGGCCTCGACCTCGTCGGGGAAGACCTTCTCGCCGCCGGTGTTGATCGAGCTGGCGCCCCGGCCGAGGAGGGTGACGGTGCCGTCGGCCTCGACCCGGCCCAGGTCGCCGGGGACGGCCCAGCGCTGGCCGTCGATCACCGGGAAGGTGGCGGCGGTGCGCTCGGGGTCGTTGCGGTAGCCGAGCGGGATGTGACCCCGCCGGGCGATCAGCCCGATGCGACCGGTGTCGATCCCGGGGATCAGCGGCTCGAGGTCGTCGTCGAGCACGGCGGTGTGCTCGCCCAGGGGGAAGCGGGCGGCGGGCGAGGCGACCTGGCCGGGCCAGGCCACGGCGTTGCCCTGCCCGCCCGTCTCGGAGGTGCCGTAGCCGTCGACCACCGCCACCCAGGGCAGGTGGGCGGTCAGCTCGGCCCGCACCGCCGGCGACAGGACGGCGCCGCCGGAGACGATGGCGACCAGGTGGTCGAGGGCCCAGCGGTCGGGGGCGGCGGTCAGGGCGTCGGCCAGGGGCCGGGCGAAGGCGTCGCCGACGATGACGACGAGGCTGGCCCGCTCGGCTGCGACCAGGTCCCACAGGTCGGCGGCGACGAAGGTCGACGAGGGCAGCATCACCACGGTGCCCCCGGCGAGCAGCGTGCCCAGGGCGACCCACTGGGCGGTGCCGTGGATCAGCGGCGAGGCGGTGACGGCCCGGGACCGGCCGGTGCCGGCCCGCTCGACCAGCTCGGTCGGCGTGCGGGGGACGTCGGGCGGCTCGCCGTCGAGGACGGCGGCCCCGCGCCCGGCGCCGAGGGCGGCGAAGAGGATGTCCTCGTGGCGCCACTCGACGCCCTTGGGCATCCCGGTCGTGCCCCCGGTGTAGAGGAGGTAGCGGTCGTCGCCGCTGCGCCCGGCGGGGTCGGGGCGGGCCGGGGTGGCCGCCGCCAGCCGGGCCTCGTGGGGGGCGCCCCGGCCGACCAGGGCGCTGACCTCGTGGCCGTCGGCCCGCAGGGCGGCGACGGCGGGGTCGACGGCGTCCCCCAGGTCGGGCCCGTGGAGGACGACCCGGGGCCGGGCGTCGGCCAGGAGGTACGTCATCTCCGCCGCCGTGTAGCGGTAGTTGACGTTGAACGGGACGGCCCGCAGCTTGTACGCCGCCAGCAGGGCCTCGACGTGCTCGTGGCCGTTGCGGAGGGCGATGCCGACCCGGTCGCCGGGGCCGACGCCGTGGGCGACCAGGACGGCGGCCAAGCGGTCGGCCCGCTCGTCGAGGTCGGCGTAGGTCAGCCGGGAGGGCCCGGCGACGACCGCCTCGCGGGTGCCGACCCGCTGGACCACGCCCTCGAACAGGTCGGCCAGGTTCCAGCTCCTGGCCATCCCGTGACGGTAGCGATGGCGCCGTCGCGGCCGGGAATCAAGACGCCTACTGTCCCGGCCTGTGAACAGCAACGAGATCGAGTTCGGCGTGTTCGTGCCGCAGGGGTGGAAGCGGGAGCTGGCGGGGGTCGACGGGGCCGAGGCGCAGTGGCAGGCGGCGGTCGACGTGGCCGTGCGGGCCGAGGAGCTCGGCCTCGACCACCTCTGGGTCTACGACCACGTCCACAACGTGCCGGTGCCGAGCCAGGAGGCGGTGTTCGAGTGCTGGACGACGCTCGCCGCCCTGTCGCAGCGGACCCGCCGGATCGGCCTGGGCCAGATGGTCGGCTGCACCAGCTACCGGAACCCGGCCCTGCTGGCCAAGATCACCTCCAGCCTCGACGTGATCTCGGGGGGCCGGCTCGAGTGGGGGATCGGCGCCGGCTGGTACGAGCAGGAGTACCAGGCCTACGGCTACGCCTTCCCGTCGGCCCGGGTGCGGATCGAGATGCTGGAGGACTGCGTCGAGATCGTCACCCGCATGTGGCGCGAGGGCGAGGTCACCTACGAGGGCACCCACCTGGCCGTCCACGGCGCCCAGTGCGACCCCAAGCCGCTGGCGAGCCCCCACGTCTGGATCGGCGGCGGGGGCGAGAGGCGCACGCTGCGGGTGGTGGCGAAGCACGCCACCCACTCCAACTTCGGCGGGTCGCCCGAGGAGTGGGCCCGCAAGTCGGCGATCCTCGACGAGCACTGCGCCGCCGTCGGGCGCGACCCGGCCTCGATCACCCGGACGATCTCGGGCGAGATCTTCCTCCGGGCGACCGAGGCCGAGGTCGGCACCGAGTCACGCTCGTTCTGGGGTGAGCCCTTCGAGACCTGGGCGCCGTCGAACTTCGTGGGCACGCCCGAGCAGGTGGTCGAGAAGATGCAGGCCTACGTGGCCGCCGGCTGCCGGGGCTTCGTCCCCTGGTGCGCCGACTACCCCGACACCGAGACCCTGGAGCTGTTCGCCACCGAGGTCATCCCGGCGCTCCGCTGACGCTTCTGTCAATCCCCGTGAACCGTGGAGGTACACGGGGGTGGACAGAACGGCGTACTCGACGGGCTACTCGTAGTAGCGGAAGATGATGTTGGAGACGCACGAGGGCTTGGGGGCGCCCTCGACCTCGAAGGTGAAGGTCATCGAGACCTGGGCCCCGCCGGGGATGTCCTCGACGGCCGTCAGCTCGGCGCCCATGCGGAGCTTCGACCCGACCGGCACCGGCGACGGGAAGCGGACCTTCTCGCAGCCGTAGTTCACGCCCATCTTGATCCCCTCGACCCGCATGATCTGGGGGGCGAGGACGGGGCCGAGCGACAGCGTCAGGTAGCCGTGGGCGATCGGCCCGCCGAAGGGCGACTCGGCCGTGGCCCGCTCCGGATCGACGTGGATCCACTGGTGGTCGCCGGTGGCGTCGGCGAAGGTGTTCACCCGCTCCTGGGTGATCTCCAAGTAGTCGGAGTAGCCGAGGTGGGTGCCCACCAGCTCCTTCAGGCCGCTGATGCCCTGGATGATCGTCGTCATGCGGGCATCATGGCCGACGTGAGCGGACCCGACCCATCCCACGCCGACCTGGTCGGCGTGGTGCTCGCGGCCGGTGCGGGCACCCGGCTGGCACCCCTGAGCCGCATCCGGCCGAAGGCCCTGTGCCCGGTCGGCGGCCGTCCCCTGGTCGACCACGCCCTGGCCCGGATCGCCCCCCACGTGGCCGAGCTGGCGGTCAACGTGCACCACGGCCGGCTGCTGATGGAGGCCCACCTGACCCGGGCCGGCGCCGCCGTCCGCCCCCACCTGTCGATCGAGCCGGGCGAGGCCCGCGGCACCGCCGGCGCCCTCGGCCTGTTGCGGCCGTGGATCGCCGGCCGGGGGGTGCTGCTCACCAACGCCGACGCCTGGCTGCCCGCCGACCTCACCGACCTGGTGGCCGGGTGGGACGGCGAGCGGGTGCGCCTGCTGTGCGTCGAGGACCCGGACCGGGGCGACTTCGGTTCGCTGCGCTACTGCGGCGCCGCCCTGCTGCCGTGGGCGCTCGTGGCCGCCCTGGGCGAGGAGCCGGCCGGGCTCTACGAGGTGATGTGGCGGGCCGAGCAGGAGGCCGGCCGGCTCGACCTCGCCACCCACACCGGCCCCTTCGTCGACTGCGGCACGGCGGCCGACTACCTGGCCGCCAACCTCGAGGCCTCCGGGGGCGTCTCGGTCGTCGACGAGGGCGCCCGGCTGGGGGAGGGGTGCGAGGTGGTGCGCTCGGTGGTGTGGGGCGATGCCGAGGTCGCCGCCGGCGAGCGGCTGGTCGACGCCGTCCGCGGCGGCACCGTCACCGTCCTGGTCCGCTAGCCCCCGCCCTCGCCGGCGGCGCCCTCGGCCGGGACGACCTCATGGACGGGGAGGTCGGGGAGGGCGGCCTGGTAGCCCCGGGCGGCCCGCAGGACGACGTCGACGTAGACCTGCGACTGGTTGTAGGAGAGGTAGCCGGCCCGCAGCTGGCCCTCGTCGGTGAGGTCGGTGCGGCCGAAGCAGAGGTAGGCGGCGGCCGCGGCGGCGGCGTCGTAGACGGTGAAGGGGTCGGCCACCAGGTCGCCGTCGCCGTCGCGGCCCCAGCGGGCCCAGGTCTGGGGGATGAACTGCATCGGCCCGACGGCCCGGTCGTAGACGGGGTCCTCGTCGTAGCGGCCGCCGTCGGTGTCGCGGATCTCGGCGAAGGGCGAGCCGTTGAGCTGCGGCCCGATGATCTTCTCCGACGGGTAGCCGCGGGCCCCGAGCCGCCCGCCGCCGTGGGTGCCGTGGCGGCCCTCGATCTTGGAGATGCCGGCCAGCGCCCACCACTCGACCCGGCACGGGGCCGTCGCCGCCGCCTTGACCCAGGCATCGAGGGCGACGAGCGGGAAGTCGAGCCCGTCACCGACGACGTCGGCCCGGAGCCGGGCGGGAGCGATGTCGGCGAGGGCGGTGAGGACGTCGACCTCGCGGTCGGCCACGGCCTCGACGGCGGCGACCTCCTCCTGCTGGGTCGTCACCGTCTCGGCGTCGATGTCGACGATGTGCTGGGCGGCGGCCTCCCGGGCGGCGACAGCGTCGCGCTCGGCCTGCTCGGCCGCGGCCCGGGCCTCGGCCGCCCGCGCCTCGGCCTCGACCGCCTCCTGGCGGGCCTCCATCAGGTCGAGCACGTCGCCCAGCCGGCCCTCGACGGCGCGCTCGCTGTACCGGAGCCGGAGCAGCGGGCTCTCGACGTCGTCGGCGTTGGCCAGCAGGGCCAGGGCGTCGGTGCGCGACGAGGACTCGTTGACGTAGGCGGCGACCAGCAGCTCGCGCAGGTCGTCGCGGGCGGTGTCGAGCCGGCGGGCGGCCTCCTCGGCGGCCTCGATCCGCCGCTCGTGCTCCTCGACGGCGGCGGCCGTCTCCTCGCCCCGCTGGCGCTCCTCGTCCTCCCGCCGGGCCAGGGCGGCGACCGCCTCGACCCGCTGCTCGCCGAGGTCGACGATGTGCCGGCGGAGGTCGTCGCGGTGGTCGATGGCGTCGTCGCGGCGCTCCTCGGCGGCGAGGAGGACGCCCTCGACCTCGTCGAGCTCGTCGCTCTCGACCGGGACCTCGTCGAGGGCGGGGGACGGGGGGTTGGTTTGCAGCGGGACGTCGACGAAGCCGGGATCGTAGGGCCCGGCGGCGGGATCCCCGGGGGGCGCCTGGGTGCGGGGCCCGGTGGCGACCGCCGGGGCCAGGGCCGACGGCGCCGCCGCCGGGGCGGCCGGCACGGTCGCGGCCGGCGCGCCGGGCGCCGGGTCGGCGGGGAGCCCCCAGGCGGCCACGGCGAGGACGAGCGCGACGGCGTGGCGAGGCCGCGTCCTCGTCCTGCGCTCTCGTCTCGCCACCATCACCACTCGTCCCAGGACGTCGCCCGCCGCCCGGCGAGGCTAGTCAGAGCCCGGGTTCCGACGACCGCGGGCGCCGGCGGGGGGCGGCCACCGCGGCCGAGGCGGCCAGCTGGCCGCAGGCGGCGTCGATCGACGTCCCCCGGGTGTCGCGCACGGTCACGTTGGCGCCCCGGTCGGCCAGCTCCTGCCGGAACCGCTCGACCCCGGCTGGCGGCGTGCCCCGGGTGGGGTAGCCGGGCGTCGGGTTGAGCGGGATCAGGTTGACGTGGGCCCGCAGGCCGCGGGCGTAGGCGGCCAGCCGGGCGGCGTCGGCCGGGCGGTCGTTGACGCCGTCGATCAGCGCCCACTCGAAGCTGAGCCGGCGGCCGGTGCGCTCGACGTGCTCGGCGCAGGCCTCGGCCAGCGCGGCGAGCGGGTACCGCCTGTTGATCGGTACCAGCCGGTCGCGCAGCTCGTCGTCGGCGGCGTGGAGCGAGACGGCCAGGTTGACCGGGAGGTCGGCGTCGGCCAGCCGGCGGATGCCGGGGACGATGCCGACGGTCGAGATGGTGAGGTGGCGGGCGCCGAGGCCGAGGTCGTCGTGGATGCGGTGGACGGCGGCCCAGGTGTTGTCGAAGTTGGCCAGGGGCTCGCCCATCCCCATGAACACGACGTTGGCCAGCCGGCGCCCGTCGGCCCGGGCCCGGCGCGACGCCCGCACGACCTGCTCGACGATCTCGCCCGAGGTCAGGTGGCGGGTGAAGCCGGCCTGGCCGGTGGCGCAGAACCCGCAGCCCATGGCGCAGCCGGCCTGGCTCGACACGCACACCGTCGAGCGCTGGGGGTAGTGCATCAGCACGGTCTCGACCCGGCTGCCGTCGCCGAGGGTCCAGAGCCACTTCACCGTGTCGCCGCCGTCGGCCACCGACTCGGTGGTGAGGGCCAGGGCGTCGGGCAGCGCCTCGGCCAGCCGGCGGCGGAGGGCGAGCGGGACGTTGGTCATGTCCTCGGGCTCGGCCAGGTGCTCGTGCAGCCCGGCCCACACCTGGTCGACGCGGTAGCGGGGCTGGCCGGCCAGCAGCTCGGTCAGCGCGCCGCGGTCGACGTCGTAGCGGGTGGTCACGGCCATCCCCCCGAGGCTACGTAGCCTCGGGGCATGAGCGACATCCCGCCCCCGGAGCAGCCCGGTTGGTACGCCGACGCCCAGGGGGCCTGGTGGTGGTGGGACGGCGCGACGTGGACGCCGGCGCCGGCGACCACGGCCGCGGCGGTGGCCGGCGGCGGGGCCTCGGCCCAGGCCGAGCAGCGGACCCAGGCGCTGCTGATGTGGGTCCTCTACGTCGTGATCGGCGGGTGGATCGCGGCGCTGGTCTTCTACCTGATCTCGAAGGAGAGGCGCTTCGTCCGCCACCACGCCGCCGAGGCCCTCAACCTGACCCTGGTGCTGCTGGTCCCGCAGGTCGTCGCCTTCGCCCTGCTGGTCCCCGGCTACGTCGACCTGGTCACGAGCTCGCTCGACGACCCCGAGGGGTCCTTCAGCGTGCCGGGCACCTTCTGGGTCGGCCTCGCGCTGCTCATGGTGGTGTCGCTGGCCAACCTCGTCCTCGGCGTCCTCGCCGCCGTCAAGGCCCACCGGGGGGAGTGGTGGCGTCTCCCGATCGGCCTCCACCCGGTGCGGGGCGTGCTCGGGAAGGGCGAGGCGCCGCCGTTCGACGTCGGGACCTGACCCGGCGGGTGGCCGCCAGGGTGAAGCCGAGCCGGTCGTAGAGCCGGCGGGCGGGGGCGTTGTCGGCGTCGACGTAGAGGAGCGCCCGGGTGAGGCCGTGGCCGACCATGTGGTCGAGGCCGGCGCTGACGAGGGCCCGGCCCAGGCCCCGCCCCCCGGCGTCGGGGTCGACGCCGATCACGTAGATCTCCCCGGCGGCGGGGCCCTCGGCGCTCGCCGGGTGGACCTTGACCCAGCAGAACCCGTCGAGCCGCCCGCCGGCGTCGACCGGGGGGTCGCCGTCGAGCAGGAGGAGGTCGTCGGCCGCGAACCAGGGCTCGGCCATGGCCCGGTGGAGGCTGGCGAGGGTCTCGCTGCCCTGGTCGGGGTGGCCGGCGAAGGAGCGGTTGTTGACCGCCACCCAGGCCGCCTCGTCGGCGCTGCCGGGGCGGAGGGGGCGGACGGCCACGGCCGGGGCGGGGGTGGGGTAGGCCGGGAGGGGGAGCGGCCGCTCGAGCCGGAGGATGTCGCGGCGCTGGTCGAGCCCCACCCGGGTGGCGACGGCGTCGACGGACTCGGCCCCGCCGTCGGACTCCCAGTGCACGGCGGTGGCGCCGGCGGCCTCGGCCCGGTCGGCCAGGGTGGTGAGCAGGGCGGCGAAGGCCTCGGCCCGGTCGCCGTCGAGGGGGGCGTCGAGCGGGTCGGGCCCGGTCAGCCAGGCCTCGCCGTTCCGGGTCCGGACCGACACCCGCAGGTCGTCGGCCCCCACGACCCGCCCTGCGTCGGGGGCCAGGTCGAGGTCGGTCACGGGCGGGACGCTAGCCCCGCGCCGGAAAAAGGCGACGGGGGCGCCAGAGGCGCCCCCGTCGGGGCGACGCCAGGCGGCGGATCCCGGCGTCGCAGGAACCAGGTGGCGGGAACCTGGTCGGCGCCCATCATACGCACGACGGCGCTCGCGTCCAGCGAATGGGCAGTGATCCCGTCAGTTTTGTTCGGCAGTGAATGTCACGAGTCCGGGGAACCATCGGGACGGGTGGGTCGGCCCATGACCAGGCCCGATGCGCGCCGCCCTCACCCGTGGGACGTGGACCCTCCCCCGGACGGGTGACCCGTCCGAACCCTCGCCGACGGGTCGATCACGGGTAGGTGCGCTCGGCCCGCTGGAGGGCCCGGCGGGCCGAGCGGAGGGCCCGCTCGGCGTCGTACAGCGCTGCGGCCAGGGCCTCGGTGGGCGAGCGGTCGGCGGCGGTGGCACCGTCGGCCACCCGGCGCACCAGCTCGTCGACCTGGTCGACCATGGCGCTGAGGGTGGCGGCGGTGGGGGCGTCGGCGGGAGCCATCGGGCCAGTGTGGCGGGGCCGGGCCCCGGTGCGGGCCCGGCGACCTCCCGGCGGTGCGGCGCGCCGGCGTGGCCCACCATCCCCGACCGCGCCAACCCATGGCCGGCGGGCGAGGGGGCTTCGGTAGCGTGCAGGGGTGCTCACCCGCCTCGACCTCCGCGGCCTGGACGCCGCCGCCGTGGCCGCCGCCCTGCCCCCGCTCGCCCTCGACGACGAGGGGCCCCGGCAGGCCGTCCGCGAGGTGCTCGACGCCGTGCGCGACCGGGGCGACGCCGCCGTCCGGGAGCTGACCCGGCGCTTCGACGGCCTCGACGTGGCCGAGACCCGCGTCCCCGACACCGCCATCGCCGCCGCCCTCGACGGGGTCGACGCCGAGGTGCGCGCCGCCCTCGAGGCCGCCGCCGCCGGGATCGAGGACTTCCACCGCCACCAGCTCCGCCCGCCGTCGACCTACCGGCGCGACGGGATCGTGATCGAGGGCCGGGCCCAGCCCGTCGACCGGGCCGGCTGCTACGTCCCCGGCGGCCGGGCGCTGTACCCCTCGACGGTGCTGATGACGGCCATCCCGGCCGCCGTCGCCGGCGTGCCCGAGGTGGCGCTGTGCGTGCCGCCCGGCCCCGACGGCGAGGTGCCCGCCCTCACCCTGGCCGCCGCCGCCGTCGCCGGGGTCACCGAGGTCCACCGGATCGGCGGGGCCCAGGCCATCGCGGCGATGGCCTACGGCACCGAGACGGTCGCCGCCGTCGACGTCGTCGTCGGCCCCGGCAACGTCTACGTGGCCGAGGCCAAGCGCCAGGTCGCCGGGGAGGGCCGGGTCGGCGTGCCGTCCGCCTTCGCCGGCCCGTCCGAGGTGATCGTCATCGCCGACGACTCGGCCCCGCCCGCCCTGGCCGCCGTCGACGTCATCCTCCAGGCCGAGCACGGCCCCGGCGGCCGGGCCTGGTTCGTCACCTGGGACGAGGCCGTGGCCGACGCCGTGCTGGCCGCCATCGAGGAGCAGGTGGCGGTGTCGCCCCGGCGCGACGACATCACCTCGACCTTCGCCTCCGGGGGCCACCTCGCCCTGGTCGACGGGCCCGAGGCCGCGGCCCAGGTCGCCAACCTGGTCGCCCCCGAGCACCTCGAGGTCATCTGCGCGGCAGGGGCCAGCGAGGCCGTGGTCGGCCGGATCCGCCACGCCGGCGCCGTCTTCGTCGGGCCGTGGAGCCCGGCCTCGGTCGGCGACTACGTGGCCGGCCCGAGCCACGTCCTGCCCACCGCCGGCACCGCCCGCTTCGGCTCGGCCCTCACCGTGGCCGACTTCACCAAGGACATCCACGTGGTCACCCTCGACCGGGCCGCCCTGGAGCAGGTCGCTCCGCACGTCGCCGCCCTGGCCGACGCCGAGGGGCTGCCGGCCCACGCCGACTCGGTCCGCCGCCGGCTGGCGGACGGTGCGTCGTGAGCGCGCCGCTCGTCGCCCCCCGGGCCGATGTCGGCCTGATGGACGGGTACCACTCGGCCCAGGTCGACGTCGACGTCCGGCTCAACACCAACGAGTCGCCCGAGCCGCCGCCGGCCGCCTTCCTCGACGCCGTCGCCGCCGCCGTGAGCACGGTCGACTGGCACCGCTACCCCGACCGGGCCGCCATGGCCCTGCGCACCCGGATCGGCGCCCTCCACGGCGTCGGGCCCGAGCAGGTCTTCGTGGCCAACGGCTCCAACGAGGTGCTCCAGACCCTGTCGCTGGCCTACGCCGGCCCGGGGCGCAGCGTCGCCGTCTTCGAGCCGACCTACGCCCTGCACTCCCACATCGCCCGCATCACCGGGTCGACGGTGGCCGAGGGGGAGCGCACGGCCGACTTCGCGCTCGACCTCGACGAGGTGAAGCGGGTGTTGGCCGAGGCCGACCCGGCCCTCACCTACGTCTGCTCGCCCAACAACCCGAGCGGCATGGCCGAGACGCCCGAGACGGTGCGCGCCGTCCTCGACCTGGCCCCCGGGCTGCTGGTGGTCGACGAGGCCTACGGCCAGTTCGCCCCGTGGTCGGCCCTGGAGCTGGTCGACGAGGGCACCCCGCTCGTCGTCACCCGGACCTTCTCCAAGACGTGGTCGATGGCGGCGGCCCGGCTCGGCTACCTCGTCGGCCCGTCGTGGGTGGTCGAGCAGCTCGAGAAGGTCGTGCTCCCGTACCACCTCGACAGCCTCAAGCAGGTCGCCGGGCTGGCGGCCCTCGACCACGTGGGGGCCATGGAGGAGCGGGTCAGCCGGCTGGTCGAGGAGCGGGGCCGGGTCGAGGCCGCCCTGCGCGACCTGCCCTGCGAGGTCTGGCCCTCGGACGCCAACTTCATCCTGTTCCGCCCCACGTCGGTGGCCGGGGCCGAGGCGTGGCGCCAGCTGGTCGAGCGGAGCGTCCTCGTGCGCGACTGCTCGTCGTGGCCCCGGCTCGACGGCTGCCTGCGGGTCACCATCGGCACCCGCGACGAGGACGACCGCTTCCTCGCCGCTCTCACGGAGGTCCTCACATGACGTCGGCCCGCTCGGCTTCCCGCGACCGCACCACCAAGGAGACGTCGATCTCCATCTCGATCGACGTCGACGGCCCCGAGGGCAAGGTCGCCACCACCACCGGGCTGCCCTTCTTCGACCACATGCTCGACCAGATCGGTCGCCACGGCGGCTTCGACCTGGTGATCGAGGCCACCGGCGACCTCCACGTCGACGGCCACCACACCGTCGAGGACGTCGGCATCCTGCTCGGCGAGACCTTCCGCGAGGCGCTGGGCGACAAGGCCGGCGTGCGCCGGTTCGCCTCCGGGCTGTACCCGCTCGACGAGGCCCTGGTCGAGGTGGCCCTCGACCTGTCGGGCCGGCCCTACTTCGTCTACGACGTGCCCTTCGGCGAGGTCCTGCCCCTCGGCGACCCGCCCTTCAACCCCGAGATGGTCGAGCACTTCTTCCAGTCCTTCGCCACCTCGGCCGGCATCACCCTCCACATCACCAAGCGGGCGGGCAAGAACACCCACCACGTGATCGAGGCGACGTTCAAGGGCGTGGCCCGCTGCCTGCGCGACGCCGTGCGGGTCGAGGGCACCGGCGTCCCGTCGACGAAGGGGAGCCTGTGAGCGAGCGCCGCGAGCCGCTCCTGGCCGTCCTCGACTACGGGATCGGCAACCTGCGGTCGGCCCAGAAGGCCCTCCAGAAGGTCGGCGCCGACGCCCACCTCACCTCCGACCCGGAGCTGATCGCCTCGGCCGACGGGCTGGTCCTGCCCGGCGTGGGGGCCTTCGGCCGCTGCATGGAGGCCCTGGCCGAGGCCGGGCTGGCCGACATCGCCCGCTCGGCGGCCACCGCCGCGGCGGCGGGGGAGGGGCGGCCCTTCCTCGGCGTCTGCGTCGGGATGCAGATGCTGTTCGACGGCTCCGACGAGAGCCCCGACGTGCCCGGGCTGGGGGTGGTCGGCGGGCGCATCCGGCTGCTGCCCGAGGGGGTCAAGCGCCCCCAGATGCAGTGGAACGTCCTCGACCGGTCCCGCCCCTCGGAGGTGACGCGGGACCTGCCGGACGAGGCCTGGGTGTACTTCGTCCACTCCTACTGGGCCGAGGTGGCCGACCCCGCCGACGTGGCCGCCACCTGCGACTACGGCACCGCCGTCACCGCCGTCATCGAGCGCGGCGCCCTCTGGGCCACCCAGTTCCACCCCGAGAAGTCGGCCGCCAACGGCCTCCGCCTCCTCGCCGCCTTCGTCGACCGCTGCCGCACCCCGGTCCCGACCGCCTGAAGGTGCCAGGCACCTTCAGGCGGTCACGCGGTAGTGGTAGCGGTGGCTGTCGGTGAAGCCGAGGCCGCGGTAGAGGGCCTGGGCGGGGGCGTTGCCCACCTCGACCTGGAGGTAGGCGTCCCGGCCCGAGGCGAGGACGCCGAGCACGGCCCGGGCCACGCCGTGGCGCCGGTGGGCGACCGCCGTGCCCATGCCGAACACCCCCAGCCAGCCCCGCTCCCGGACCCCGAAGCCGACGCCGGCCACCTCGCCGGACCGGCGGGCCACGGCGGCGACGGCGCTCGGCCCCAGGTCGGCCAGCATCCGGCCGTAGGCCTCGACCCGGGCCCGGGAGGCGGCGTCCTCGCCGTGGACGGCGCCGTACTCGGCGGCCCAGGCGGCGTCGACCCCGACGGCCACGGCGGCCTCGACCCCGCCGACCGGGATGACCGGCACCGGGGTGGCGACCAGCACGTCGACCGGCGCCTCGACCACCAGGCCCCGGGAGGCCAGCAGCGAGTCGAGGGCCGGGTCGGTCGAGGGGACCTGGACGACCAGCCGCCGGCCCTGGGTGCCGTACCAGTCGGTCAGCTCGTCGAGCACGGCGGCGGTCCGCTCGGGGTCGGCGCCGGCGCCGGCGGCGGGCAGCACGGCGTTGGCCCGCCGGAACGGCAGCCCGGGGGCGCACTTGGCCAGCCAGCCGTCGACCAGCCGAGTGATCGGCGCCGGCGTGGCGTTGGCGGCGATCTCGTCGAGGAGCCGGGCCCGCACCGCCTCAAGGTGCCTGGCACCTTGAGGCGGTGTCACGTCGAACCGGCGGCGGCGAGGGCGTCGTCGATGGTGAGGCTGCCGTCGTAGAGGGCCCGGCCCACGACCACCCCGGCCAGGAGCCGGTTGCCCTCCTCGAGGGTGGCCAGGTCGCGCAGGTGGGCCGCCGACCCCACGCCCCCGGAGGCGACGATGTCGGTCTCGCACTCGCGCAGCAGGGCCCGGTAGGTCTCGACGTCGGGGCCCGAGCCGACCCCGTCGACGTCGATCTGGGTGACGACGTAGGCGACGAAGCCGGCGTCGTCCATCTCGGTGGCGACGTCGAGCAGCCTGCGGCCCGAGCCCTCGGCCCAGCCCCGCACCGCCACCTCGTCGCCCCGGGCGTCGAGCCCGAGCACGACCTTGCCCGGGTGGCGGGCGGCCACCGACCGGGCCCACGCCGGGTCGTCGAGGGCGGCGGTGCCGAGCACGACCCGGCCCACCCCGGCGCCGAGCAGCTCCTCGACGTCGGCGTCGGTGCGGATCCCGCCCCCGGTCTGGACGGGCGTGCGGACGGCGGCGGCGATGGCCGTGATCGCCTGGCGGTTGGCGCCGTCGCCGGTGCGGGCGCCGTCGAGGTCGACCACGTGGATCCAGGGCGACCCGGCGTCGGCGAAGAGCCGGGCCTGGGCCGTGGGGTCGTCGCCGTAGACGGTCTCACGGGCGAAGTCGCCCTGGGTGAGGCGCACGCAGCGCCCGCCCCTCAGGTCGATGGCGGGGAAGAGGTCCACCCCTGGATCATGGCGCCCCGGCGGGCGGCGGCCTAGACGGCGACGATGACCTTGCCGGTGTTCTGGCCGGTGAAGAGGAGGTTGAGGGCGTCGACGGCGTTCTCGAGCCCGTCGACCACGTGCTCGCGGTGCTTGACCTTGCCCTCGGCCACCCAGCCGAACATCTCCAGCTGGGCCTCGAGGAAGCGGTCGACGTAGTCGAGGACGAGGAAGCCCTCCATGCGGGACCTGGTGTTGACCAGCTCGAAGGTGTTGGCGATGCCGGGGGCGGCGTCGCGGTCGTTGTAGACCGAGATGGCGCCGCACAGGGCGATCCGGGCCCGGAGGGCGAGGTTGTCGAGGACGGCCTCCAGGATCGTGCCGCCGACGTTGTCGAAGAAGACGTCGATCCCGTCGGGGCACAGCTCGGCCAGCCGGGCCCGCACGTCCTCGGATTTGTAGTCGACGGCGGCGTCGAAGCCGAGGTCCTCGGTGAGCCAACGGCACTTCTCGGCCCCGCCGGCGATGCCGACGACCTTCCCGGCGCCCTTGATCCGGGCGATCTGGCCGACGATCGAGCCGGTGGCGCCGGCCGCCCCGCTGACGACGACGGTGTCGCCCTCCTGGGGCCGGCCCACGTCGAGCAGCCCGAAGTAGGCGGTCATCCCGGTCACGCCGAAGACGCTGAGGGCGGCGGTCGGCTCGATGCCGTCGGGCAGCACCTGGGCGGCGTGCTCGCCCTCGTCGACCACGGCGTGGTCCTGCCAGCCGAGCATGCCGAAGACCGAGGCGCCGACCGGGTACCGCTCGCTGTCGCTGGCCACGACCTCGCCGATCCCGCCGCTGCGGACGACGGCGCCGAGCTCGATCGGCGGCAGGTATCCCGGGCGGTCGTCCATCCAGCCCCGGATCGTCGGGTCGATCGACACGTAGCGGACGGCGACCACCGCCTCGCCCGGCCCCGGCTCGGGCACCGCCACCTCCCGCACCTCGACCACGCCGTCGTCCACCATCCCCTCCGGTCGACGGGCGAGGACGAGACGGCGCGACGTGGTCATGCCGGGATCATGGCACCGGCGGCGGGTTCCAGCGCTCGACGACGGGGGTCTCGCGCTCCCAGCCGAGGAGGGCCCAGCCGCCGGGGTCGAGGGTGAGGTGGCGGCCGGTGCGGGCGGGGAGGCCGAGCCAGCGGGCGGCGAGGATGCGGAGCAGGTGGGCGTGGGCGACGAGGACGACCGTGCCGTCGAGGGTGCGGGCCCGGGCGATCACCCGGTCGACCCGGGCGCCGACGTCGTCGGCGGTCTCGCCGTCGGCCATGGGGTCGTCCCACACCGTCCAGCCCGGCCGCGCCTCGCGGATCTCGGCCGTCGTCCGGCCCTCGGCGGCGCCGTAGTCCCACTCGACCAGGTCGTCGACCACCTCGTCGACCGCCAGCCCGGCCCGCGCCGCTGTGGCCCGGGCCCGGGCCAGGGGGCTCGACCACACCGCCACCACCCCGTCGAGCGGGAGCCGGCCCCGCAGCGCCGTGGCCCGGGCCTCGCCCTCGGCGTTGAGCGGGACGTCGGTGCGCCCGGTGTGGCGGCGCTCGGCCGCCCAGTCGGTGTCGCCGTGGCGGACGAGGAGGAGCCGGGTGCCGGTCACGAGCGCCCGGCGAAGCCGCGCTTGACGTC
>DASTYI010000099.1:0-130410 GCA_035765045.1 Iamia sp.
CCGCCCTTCTTCCCCTTCTTGCCCTTCTTGGGCTTCTTGGGGCCGAGCCCGAAGCTCTTCATCATCTTCTGCATCTGCCGGAACTGCTCCAGCAGGGCGTTGACCTCGGCCACGTTGGAGCCGCTGCCCGCCGCGATGCGCTGGCGGCGGGAACCGTCGATGATGTCGGGGCGGCGCCGCTCCTCCTTGGTCATCGAGGTGATCATGGCCTCGACCCGGGAGAGCTCCCTGTCGTCGATCTCCTGGTTGCGGAGCTCCTTGGGCACACCCGGGAGCATCCCGATCAGGCCCGAGATCGGGCCCATCTTCTTCACCTGCTGCATCTGCTCGAGGAAGTCCTCGAAGGTGAACTGGCCCTCCAGGAGGCGCTGGGCGGCCTCCTCGGCCTCCTTCTCGTCGAAGGCCTCCTTGGCCTTGTCGATCAGGGTCAGGACGTCGCCCATGCCCAGGATCCGCCCGGCCAGGCGGTCGGGGTGGAAGAGGTCGAAGTCGGCGATCTTCTCGCCGTTGGAGGCGAAGGCGATCGGGCGGCCCACGACCTCCTTGACCGACAGGGCGGCACCGCCGCGGGCGTCGCCGTCGAGCTTGGTCAGGATCACGCCGTCGAGCTCGAGGGCGGCGTGGAAGTTCTCGGCCGTGGTGACGGCGTCCTGGCCGGTCATGGCGTCGACGACGAGGAACGTGTAGTGCGGCTGCGTGACCTCGGCGATGTCGCGCACCTGCTGCATCAGCTCGGCGTCGATCGAGAGGCGGCCGGCGGTGTCGACGATGACGACGTCGCGCCCGAGCCGCTTGGCCTCGTCGATGGCCCGCTGCGCCACCTCGACCGGGTCGCCGCCCTCGCCGCCGATGGCGTCGTCGCGGCTGACGACGGGCACGTCGACCTGGCGGCCGAGGGTGCGGAGCTGCTCGATGGCGGCCGGGCGCTGGAGGTCGGCGCCGACGAGCAGCGGGTTGCGGCCCTGGGCCTTGAACCAGCGGGCCAGCTTGGCGCTCGTCGTCGTCTTGCCCGAGCCCTGGAGGCCGGCCATCAAGATGACGGTCGGGGGCTTGCTGGCGTAGGTGATCCGCAGGGTCTCGCCGCCGAGGGTGGCGATCAGCTCCTGGTGGACGATGTCGATGACCTGCTGGGCCGGGTTGAGGGCCTTCGACAGCTCCAGGCCGAGGCAGGCCTCGCGGACCCGGGAGACGAAGCCCCGGACCACGGTGAAGCTGACGTCGGCCTCCAGCAGGGCGAGACGGATCTCGCGGAGGACCTCGTCGACCTCCTCCTCGCCCAGGCGGCCCTTGCCACGCAGGCGGGTGAAGATCCCCTCGAAACGGTCGGTCAGTGCGTCGAACATGCGGCTGGCGATCGTATCGGCCCGACCGTCGCGGCCGGCGTTCGGCGGGGAGGGAGGATCAGACCTCGGGGGTGATCGGCCCGGTGGGGGCCGTGGGGGCGCCCTGGGTGCGGGCCGCCAGCTGGGCCTGGAGCCGGGCCCGCAGCTCCGCCCCGGTGGTGGGGGCGACGAGCAGCCCGACCCCGACCCCCAGCAGGAACACGACGAAGCGGTTGTAGCCCATCACCCGGGCGATGAGCAGGACGATCTTCACGGGGGAGAAGAGCAACCGCAGGAGGAACATGGGCGCCCACCGTACCGACCCCGGGCCCCCGGGGTCGGATGCCCGGCTGGGGACGGCCGTCATGGGGTAGGGAGGGCGGATGCGTCGCACCCCCGCCCTCGTGCTCGCCGCCCTCCTCCTCCCCGCCGGGTTGGCGGCGTGCAGCGACGACGACCCGTCGGAGATCGCCACCGGTGACGGCTTCTCGATCGAGGCCGCCCTGGCCGAGCTCCCCGACCCCGACGAGGACGACCTCCGCCTCACCGTGGTCGTCGCCGACATGGCCGAGGCGGCCGAGGCCAACGAGGCCGGCGAGCGCCCGACCTCCGGCGACGACGAGGACCTGGGCCGGTGGTTCCTCACCGCCACCGGATCGGGCGCCCCCGAGGACGGCGAGGTGCTCCCGCCCGTGTTCGTCCCCTCGGCCGAGGTGCTGGGGACCCAGCGGCTCCTGTCGGCTGGCGAGATCGAGGAGGAGCTGGGCTGGTCGGTGCTCGACGTCGACGCCGTGGCCGAGGTCCTCGCCCCGCCCTTCCGCTTCGCCGTGGTCACCGGCGACGTCGGCGAGGACACCCTCACCGATGCCGGGCTCGAACCCGACGGCGACGGCGTCGTCTCGGTGGGCGACGGGGAGGACGGCGAGACCGACCCCGACGCCGCGTCGGCCGCCCGGCCCATCGGGGCGCCGGTGCGGATGGCGGCCGACGGCGACCGACTGGCCGCCAGCAGCTCCACCGACGCCGTCGCCGACTGGGTCGACGGCGACCCCGAGACGCTGGCCGACCGCGACGACCTGCGGGCCGTGGCCGCCGCCCTCGACGACGCCGACGCCCTCTCCGCCTACATCACCACCGCCCTCGACGACGAGGGCGGCCACACGGCGGTCGGCATCGGCTGGTCGGTCGAGGACGGCGAGTCCCGCATCACCATCGCCTACGCCTACGGGAGCGAGGCCGACGCCGAGGACGGTGCCGACGCGGTCGAGGCGGCCTTCGCCGGCGCCTCGCAGCAGACGGGCAGGCCCCTGGCCGACCTGCTGGCCCTCGACGAGGTCGAGGTCGACGGCGACGTCGTGGTGGCCCACACCCGGCCGGGGCCCGAGGGCCGCCCGCAGGTCGCCATGGCCCTGCTCCAGCAGGGCAGCGCCCCCTTCGTGCTCGGCGGGGGCTGACCCGTCAGGCGGTGGCGAAGAGGGCGTCGACGAACTCGTCGGGGTCGAAGGCCACCAGGTCGTCGGCGGTCTCGCCCAGGCCGACCAGCTTCACCGGGATCCCCAGGTCGGCCTGGATGGCGACGACGATGCCGCCCTTGGCCGAGCCGTCGAGCTTGGTGAGCACGACGCCGGTGACGTCGACGGCCTCGGTGAACACGCGGGCCTGGGCCAGGCCGTTCTGGCCCGTGGTGGCGTCGAGGACGAGCAGCGTCTCGGTGACGTGGCCGGGCTCCTTGCCCGCCACCCGGCGGACCTTGCGGAGCTCCTCCATCAGGTTGGTCTTGTTGTGGAGGCGGCCGGCGGTGTCGGCCAGCACCAGGTCGGCGCCCTGGGCGTTGGCCTTGGAGATGCCGTCGAAGATGATCGAGCTGGGGTCGGCGCCCTCGTCGCCCCGCACGAGGGTGGCGCCCGAGCGCTCGGCCCACGTGCCCAGCTGCTCGGCGGCGGCGGCCCGGAAGGTGTCGCCGGCGGCCATGACGACGGTCCGGCCGACCTCGGCCTCGCGCTTGCCGATCTTGCCGATCGTGGTGGTCTTGCCCACGCCGTTGACGCCGACGAAGAGCCAGACGTTGGTCCGGCCCTCGTCGAAGCGGAGCGAGCGGTCGGCCACGGCCAGGCGGGCCTTCATCTCGTCCTTGACCGCCTCCAGCAGCGCCTCGGGGGACTCGATCCCCTGCTCCTTGACCCGGGCCCGGACGGCGTCGAGCAGGTCGGTCGCGGGGCCGACGCCGACGTCGGCCCGGATCAGCGCCTCCTCCAGGTCGTCCCAGGTCTCGGCGTCGATGGCCGAGCGGGACAGGATCGAGCCCCAGTAGCCCGAGACCGTGCCCCGGGCCTTGGCCAGCCGGTCGCGGAAGGTCGGGCGGACGGGGGTGACGACCGGCGGCGTCTCGAGCGGCGGCGGCTCCTCGACCGCCACCTCGCCCTCGGGGGCCTCGACCGTCGGGCGGTCGAGCGTGGCCGTGCCGGCCCGCGGGGCGGCCGGCGGCTCGAGCTCGGGGCCCCGGTCGCGGTAGCGGGGGGCGACGAAGGCGACGGCGATGCCGAAGACGACACCGACGACGAGGAGGACGATCAGGATCTCCATCAGGTCGCCGATGCTACGTGGGCGCTCCCCCGCCTCCCCACCGGGGCCTCAGCCGCCGGCGACGCCGGCGACCGGCGGGTCGAGCGTGCGGAGCTCGTCGGCGGGCACCGGGGTGCGGGCCAGCTCGACGATCCGCTCCCCCAGCCAGGCCCACGTGGGCCCGGTGGTCTCGGGCTCGTAGTGGAAGCCGTCGGGTCGGATCTCGACGCCGTCGATCTCCTCCTGGAAGACGCCCCCGGGGCACAGCAGGTCGCCCAGGTCGTAGTAGGCGGCCCGGGGCCCGAGGCTCTCGGCGAACAGGCGGAACTGCTCGTTGACCCAGGCCAGCCGGACCGGGTCGGCCCGCTCGGCGGCCGGGTTGGTGGGGCCCAGCTGAGTGTCCTTCGGCCGCATGCAGGGGGCGCCGATCATGGCGATGCGCACGTCGGGGACGATGTCGAGCACGGCCCGCACCCCCGACTCCAACCCCTCGCGGATGGCGGCGGCCATCTCGGGCGAGCCGTTGACCAGCCGGGTCCCGTCGGCCCGCTGGTAGTCGTAGACCTCCCAGGCCCCGAACACGAGGGCCAGCACGTCGGGCGGGTTGGCCGAGGCCCCCTCCTGCCAGTACTGCTGCCAGCCGACGCAGCGGTCGCTGATCGGGTCGGCCCGGCCGGCGACGATGGCGGTGCCGTCGACGACGCCGCAGCCGATGATCGCCCGCCCCATCATCTCGACGTCCGGGGGGACGCCGGTCGGCGCGTAGGTGAGGGTGAAGGCGACCGAGTCGCCGGTGACCATCGCCTTGACCTTCCGGCCCTCGGGCACCGGCGGGATCCCGATCTCCTCGACCTCCTCGGCCTCCTCGGCGGCGACGGTGGTGACCGTCCCGTCGAGCTCGGGGACGCCGACCTCGGCGTCGACCACCGCCTGCGGCGTGCCCCCCGTGCTGACCCCGTCGGGGACCCGGGCGGTGCCGGCCACCAGCAGCCAGACGACGACCACGGCGCTCACCGCCACCGTGGCCGGGCGCGACCGCAGCGGGCCCGGGAAGCGGAGGCGGAGCCCGTCGAGGCCGTGACGGCGGACCGGCTGCTCGACGAGCCAGTACGACGCCAGGGTCAGGACGACGGTCACCGCCGTGCGCAGGGCGAGCAGGGCCGGCTCGACCCACCAGCCGGTGCCGTCGAGGCCGGTGCGGTCGGGCGTCAGGGCCACGTCGACCGGCCAGTGCCACAGGTAGAGCCCGTAGGACACCCGGCCGATCGCCACCAGCGGACGGGCGGCCAGCACCCGGGTGACCGGGAGCTCCGAGCGGGGGACGGCGATGGCGGCCACCAGGGCGGCGGTGGCCAGGGCCAGGCCGAGGAAGCCGCCCTGGTACATCCAACCGTCGGCCTCGTGGACGAACAGGTAGGCGGCGACGACGAGCGCGGCCCCGACGACACCGGCCACCGTCAGCGCCCGGCGGGCCCGGTGCAGCGGCCACTGGGCGGCCACGGCGGCGAGGAGGGCGCCGACCAGGAGGGTGTGGGCCCGGGTGTCGGTGCCGTAGTAGGCCCGCGACGGGTCGGCCTCGCCGCTCGCCACCACGGCCATCCAGGCCGCCGACGCCGCCGTCGCCACCGCCAGCCCGGCCACGAAGGCCCGGATCCGCTGCGGGCGGCGCAGCACCAGGGCCACGACGATCGGGAACAGCACGTACCACTGCTCCTCCACCGCCAGCGACCACAGGTGGCGCAGCGGCGACGGGGCCCCGGCGAAGTACGACTGCTCGGTGACGACGAACCGCCAGTTGGCGACGTAGCCGAGGGCGGCCAGCCCGTCGCCCCGCACGCTGGCCCGCATCGTCGGCTCGATCAGGAAGGGGGCGGCGATGCCGACCGCCCCAACGAGCACCAGCAGGGCCGGGAGCAGGCGGCGGAGCCGGCGCACCCAGAACTGCTCGAGGTCGATCGCCCCGGTGCCCACCCGCTCCCGCAGCAGCAGGGTGGTGATCAGGTAGCCGGAGAGGACGAAGAAGACGTCGACCCCGAGGAAGCCCCCGGGCATCCACGCCACGCCGCCGTGGAAGAGCATCACGCCGACGACGGCGACCGCCCGCAGGCCGTCGAGGGCGGGCAGGTACGGCAGCGGGCGCCGGTCCCCCGCCGGAGGGACCGAGGCCGTCGGGGCGGGCTGGGTCATGGCCCCGGAACGGTATCGACATCGACCGCCGCGCTCCGAGCGCGACGGTCGACGTCGGTCCTCCGGGGGGTCAGCGGGTGGGGGCCTCGCCCAGGGTCAGGGTGACCTCGACCTCGGTGCCCTGGCGGTCGACGCCCAGGGTGACCTCGGTGCCGGGCTCCCGGCTGCGGACGGCGGCGACCAGGTCGGCCGAGCTGGCGATGGCGTCGCCGTCGAGGCTGGTCACCACGTCGCCGGCCTCGATCCCGGCCTCGTCACCGGGGCTGCCCGGCTCGACCTGGACCACCTGGGCGCCCGCGACCTCGCCGGTGGCGTCGGCGGCGCTCACACCCAGGTAGCCGTTGGTGATCGGCAGGCCCTCGACCAGGCGATCGGCCACCGCCTTGGCCGTCTCGATGGGGACGGCGAAGCCGACGCCGACGTTGCCGCCGGACTCGCTGGCGATCTGGTCGTTGACGCCGATCACCCGGCCCGAGCGGTCGGCCAGGGCGCCCCCCGAGTTGCCGGGGTTGATGGGGGCGTCGGTCTGGATCATGGGGACGGCACCGCCCGGGGTCTGGACCGAGCGGCCCACGGCGCTCACCACGCCCGAGGTCACCGTCTGGTCGAGGCCGAAGGGGCTGCCGATGGCGACGGCCAGCTGGCCGACCTCGGCGGGGTCGTCGAGGGCGAGGGAGGCGGCGGTCAGGCCGTCGGCCTCGACCCGCACCACGGCGATGTCCGAGCCGTCGTCGGCCCCCACCACCTCGCCCTCGAGCGTCCGCCCGTCGGCCAGGCGCACCGCCACCTGCTGGGTGCCGGTGACGACGTGGGCGGCGGTCATGATCAGGCCCTCCTCGGCGTCGTAGACGAAGCCCGAGCCGAGACCGGTCTGGGTCTCGAGTTGGACGACCGCCGGGCTGAGGGCCTCGGCGACGGCCGCCACCGGCTCGGTGGCGGGGTCGGCGGCCTGCACCGTCGGAGTGGTCGCCGCCGTGGTGGCCGTCGCCGCCGGGGTGTCGTCGTCGGCCAGCGACTCACCGGCGGCGAACCCGGCCCCGGCGGCCCCGCCCATCAGCAGGGCGACGAGGAGGCCGGCGCCGACGAGCCTCGGCCCGCGCCGCCGACCGGGCGAGGAGCCCGACCCGGGCGCCGCCGGCGGGGGGACGGGCGGCGGCGCTCCGGGGTCGGGACGACCCCACCCGGGGTGGGCGGGAGCACCCCAGGTGGGGTCGGGAGGACCGACGGGGGGCGCGCCATCCCCGGGCGCACCCCCCGTCGGGGGGACCGGGGGCGGGCCGGCAGGGAGGACCGGCGGCCAGGTCCCGGTCGGGGGGGACGGAGGACCGGACGGCGGGGGCTCGGTGGGAGCGGGCGGGGCGGGGGGCCAGGTCGACGTGTCCATCGGTCACCTCGGGTCGTGCGGTCGGATGGCGGGACCGTACGGAGGGGCGCGGAAACACCCCCGAAGGGCTCGGGCAACGTGACCTAAGACGAACCTGAGAGCGACCTGGGAGCGCCGGGCGGCGCCGGCGCCTACCCGTGGAACTCGTCGGTGGCGACCACGGCGACGGCGATGTCCCGGTCGTCGCGGGTGAGCCGGAGGAGCTCGGCGAACCGGGTCACCTCGGCCCCCGTGGCCGGCCGCTCGAGCAGCCGCTCGACGCCCTCGGTGGCGCGCCGTCGCCGGCTCTCGGCCGAGCCGAGCACCTGGCGGGCCACGGTCCAGCGGGTCGGCGAGGCCTCCAGGCGGCCGCGGAAGAAGGCCAGGCTGGGGGCGTCGACGGGACGGCCGAGCACCCGCTCGAAGAGGCGGCGGACGAAGCCCTCGGGCGTCCCCCCGGCCCGGCTGTAGAACTCGGCCGAGGCCAGGTAGCTCACCAGCATGTGCTCGTAGGGCCGGGCGCCCAGGTAGCCGACCCAGTAGAGGCACGAGGCCCGGTCGAGGCGGCGGTCCAGGTACGCCTGGGCGGGGTCGAGGACGAACGGCCCGGTGGCGATGTCGCGGGCCGTGCTCAGGCTGCGGGCGACGGTGGTGCGGCTCGTCCCCCGCTCCAGCCGGCGGGCCCAGTACCAGCGCTCGGCGTTGGTCGCCGGGCGGCGGAAGAAGGCCTGGTAGAGCTTCTCGACGTAGGGGCCCTCGGCCCGCTCGGGGAAGGGCTCGATCGTGGCCGAGACGCAGCCGTCGGGGCCGTTGACGGGGTTGCAGCGGGCGATCGTCCCGCCCGGGATCTCGACGACGAAGCCGGTGCGGAAGGACCGGGCGTACTCGACCACCGGGTAGTCGGTCGACACCCACTGGGCGCCGCTGCGGAGGGCGGCGTCGCGGGCCGAGGTGTCGCCCTCGCGGGCCTCGACGGTCTCGGCGTCGGAGCGCGTGCGGACCACGTAGCCGTCGGCGACCAGCTGGCGGATGCGGGCCTCGCCGCCGCGGGCGTCGTTGACCTTGACGAAGGCGGCGTCGTCCTGGCCGGGCTCGGCGCTGGTGAACAGGATCCGGTCCTCCAGCGACGGGTGGCCGGCGAGGTAGTCGGTGCGGTAGCCACCGCCGTTGTCCATCAGGAACATGACCTTGCCCCGGCTGTCGCCCAGGGTGGGCCAGCCGGTGTCGAGCACGGCGTCCTCGAGGGTGGCGGCATCGCCCCGCACGTCGTCGGGGGTGACGATCCCCTCGCGGTCGACGACGCTCAGGATCTCCTCGTCGAGGGCGTCCATGGCGTCCGCCGTCCACGGCTCGGGGACGACGAACGGGAAGCCGCCGAGGGGGACCTCGTCGTCCTTGAGCTCGAGGAGGATGGCGATCGGCAGGTGGTCCGGGTTGGCGTCCGACCACGTCTCCACGGCCTGGAGGCAGGCGACCAGCGTCAGGCAGGTCGAGCGGTAGTCGACGTCCTGGACGTGGAGGACCTTGGTGCCCGGGGCGTCCATCGCCGGGTCGTAGGGGCCGTGGCCGGCCACGCTCCGCAGCAGCGGCTCGGAGTACAGACCGCCCGCGGTGTCGCGGAAGATGTCGAGCTCGATCTGGCGGACCTTCTGCTCGGCGAGCTGCTCGCCCAGCGGGGCGTGGCTGTACTGCATCAGGTCGTCGGCCTCGCCGATGAAGCCCCGGCGCACCGCCGTCTCCTCGGCCGAGGCGGCCAGGTGGTAGCTGTTGTGGCTCCCCACGACCTGGATCTCGTTGATCCGCAGGTCGTCGGGTCCGGGCGGGGCGGCCGGCGCCGGGGTGGCCCCCGTCGCCCCCACCAGCGTCGCCGCCGTCAGCACCGCCACCAGCGCGGCCCGCCGGGCGCGCCGACCCGTCATCGTCTCGAACATCGTGATCTGCCCCCTGGCTCGCAGCCCGCTCGCGCCCGGCAAGGTAGCCGTTCGGTGTCCTCGGGGTGAACGGAGGGTCAGCGGGACGGCTCATGTACCGTCCCGCCGATGGCGACGCTGGTCTGCTTCCACGCCCACCCCGACGACGAGGCCATCGCCACCGGCGGCACCATGCGGCTGGCGGCCGACGCCGGCCACCGGGTCGTGCTCGTCGTCGCCACCCGCGGCGAGCGGGGCGAGATCATGCCGGGCGTCCTCGACGAGGGCGAGCAGCTCGCCCTCCGCCGCACCGCCGAGGTCCACCGGGCCGCCGAGGAGCTCGGCATCGCCCGGGTCGAGTTCCTCGGCTACGTCGACTCGGGGATGATCGGCGAGCCGACCAACGACGAGCCCTGGACCTTCTGGCAGGCCGACGTCGAGTCCGCCGCCCGGCGGCTCGCCGCCATCCTGCGGGAGGAGGCGGCCGACGCCCTGACCGTCTACGACGACCACGGCGGCTACGGCCACCCCGACCACATCCAGGTCCACCGGGTCGGCATGCGGGCGGCCGAGCTGGCCGGCGTCGAGCGGGTGCTCGAGAGCAGCATCAACCGCACCGCCCTCCAGCGGATGTCGGCGGCCCAGGCGGCCGGCGAGGGCGGCTTCGAGATGCCCGAGGGCGTCGAGCTGCCCGACCTCGACGAGGCCACCTTCGGCAGCCCCGAGGAGATCCTCACCCACGTCGCCGACGTGACCGCGGTGGCCGGGGCCAAGCGGGCCGCCCTCCTCCACCACCGCAGCCAGGTGGCCGACGACCACTTCTTCCTCGCCATCCCCGAGGAGGCCTTCGCCGTCGCCTTCGGCCAGGAGTGGTACATCGCCCACGGCCCCGTCACCGACGCCGGCTCCCCCCTCGCCGGCATCGTCCAGCCGATCAGGTGACGGCGCCGGACTCCTTGAGGGCGGCGATGCGGGCCTCGTCGTAGCCGATCTCGGCGAGCAGCTCGTCGCTGTGCTGGCCGGCGTGGGGCGGCGGGCGCTCGATCGACCCGGGCGTGCGGCTGAAGCGGGGCGCGGGCCCGGGCTGGACGATCCCGGCCACCTCGGTGAACGTGCCCCGGGCGACGTTGTGGGGGTGCTGCGGGGCCTCGCTCATGGTCAGCACCGGGGCGAAGCACACGTCGGTGCCCTCCATGATCTCGCACCACTCGTCGCGGGTCTTCGTCTTGAAGATCCCGGCCAGCTCCTCCTTGAGGTCGGGCCAGGCCGTCTTGTCGTGCTGCCAGGGCAGCTCGCCGCCGTGCACCTCCTCCAGCCCGGTGAGGCGGAGCAGCTCGGCGTAGAACTGCGGCTCGATCGAGCCGATCGACACGTAGCCGCCGTCGGCGCACTCGAAGGTGTCGTAGAAGTGGGCGCCCGAGTCGAGCATGTTGGTGCCGCGGTCGTCGGTCCAGATCCCCATGGCCTGGAACGAGTGGATCATCGTCATCAGCAGGGCGGCGCCGTCGACCATGGCCACGTCGATCACCTGGCCCTCGCCGGAGCGGGCCGTCTCGACCAGGGCGGCGCAGACGCCGAGGGCGAGCAGCATCCCGCCGCCGCCGAAGTCGCCGACCAGGTTGATCGGGAACGTGGGCTTCTCCCCCGCCCGCCCCATGTGGGCCAGGGCGCCGGCCAGGGCGATGTAGTTGATGTCGTGGCCGGCGGTCGGGGCGTACGGCCCCTCCTGGCCCCAGCCGGTCATGCGGGCGTAGATCACCTTGGGGTTGCGGGCCAGGCACTCGTCGGGGCCGAGGCCGAGCCGCTCCATCACGCCGGGGCGGAGGCCCTCGACGACCACGTCGGCGGTGGCGACGATGTCGAGGGCGGTGGCGACGCCCTCGGGCGACTTCAGGTCGAGCGCGATCGAGCGGCGACCCCGGTTGAGGAGGTCGGCGGGCGGCGTGTCGGGGTCGCCCCAGCGGCCGCCGGCCCGGTCGATGCGGATGACCTCGGCGCCGAGGTCGGCGAGGGCCATGCAGCCGAACGGGGCCGGGCCGATGCCGGCGAACTCGACGATGCGGGTGCCGTGCAGAGGTCCCATGGGATGCGTGTCTCCGGGGGTCAGGCGGCCGGGGCCGCGGCCTTGGCGGTGATGGCCGAGATGGCGTCGAGGACGGGCTCCCAGAACACCTCGGCGTGGTCGTGGCCCATGCCCTCGATGACGAGGTGCTCGGCGCCGGGGATCGCCGCCGCCGTGGCCTCGCCACCGGTCGGGGTGACCAGCGGGTCCTTGTCGCCGTGGATCACCAGGGCGGGCAGGTCGAGCTGGCGCAGGGCGGGCGTGCGGTCGGGCGACGTCACGATGGCGAGCAGCTGGTGGGCGGTGCCCTGCGGGTAGTCGCAGCGGTCCCACTGGGCGCCGGCCCGGGCCCGGGCCTCGTCCTCGTCGACGAGGCCGGGGCTGCCGATGGCCATGCTGATGGCGGCGCCGCGCTCGACCGCCTCCTCCCGGGTCGTCGGCGCCGGGCCGAGGAGCATGCCGAGGGTCTCGGGGAGCGGCTGGCCGACGGTCGGGTCGCCGGTGGTCGACATGATCGAGGTCAGCGACCGGACCCGGTCGCGGTGCTCGATGGCGATCGTCTGGGCGATCATCCCGCCCATCGAGGCGCCGACGACGTGGGCGCTGGCGATCCCGAGGGCGTCGAGGACGGACACGGCGTCGGCGGCCATGTCGGAGAGCAGGTAGGGCGCGCGCGGCGGGGTGCCGCCCAGGGCGCCGAGGATCTCGGCGGCGGGGTCGAGGTCGCCGACGTCGGGCTTGGTCGAGAGCCCCACGTCGCGGTTGTCGAACCGGATGACGAAGTAGCCTCGCTCCACCAGCCGGGCCACGAAGGCCTCGGGCCAGACGAGGTACTGGGCGCCGAGCCCCATGACCAGCAGGAGGGGCTCGCCCCCCGGGTCACCATCGGTCGTGTACCAGATCTCGATGCCGGCGGCGGAGGGCGGGGTGGTGGGCACGGGGTCATGCTGGCCGCCCTTGACCGGACGGTCAAGCGGACCGGCGCCGCCCCGCCACCGGGATCCGGGCCACCGCCACGAACGCCCGGTGCGCATCCTGGACCCCGCGCATCGCCCCATCGGCCCGGGCCGCCGCCTCGTCCCCCGCCGGCTGCCCCCACGTGACGGCGACCAGGCCCATCAAGGCCGAGAAGTACGCGCTGGCCGCCGCGGCCACGGGCTCCGGTCCCAGCACCTTGACCGTGCTCAGCGCCTGGTCGAGGGTCACCCGGGCCGCCTTGACCCGGGAGGCGGCCTCGGCCCGGGCGGCCCGCCCCCCGAGGCGGACCAGGTCGTCGTTGGCGGAGATGAGGCCGGAGGCCTGGCCGAGGAAGGTCGAGTAGGCCATCAGGCGCTGCTCGCGGAGCCAGGCGGCGTGCGTCTGCCGGCTGGCCAGGACGGCGACGGCCGCCGTGCCGAGGACCGACATGCCGGCGACGACGTAGGGCGCGAGCGTCACCCACGTCGGCTCGTCGGCCCCGGCGGCGACGCTGGCGAGCACACCCACTCCCACGCCGGCGGACGCTACCGCCCGGTGGGCCTCGTTAGGGTCGGGGGATGGCAGGTGAGCGCGTGCGGGTGCGGGCCCCGGGGCGGGTCAACCTGATCGGCGACCACACCGACCACACCGGGGGGCTGGTGCTCCCGCTGGCCATCGACCTGGAGACGGTGGTCGAGGGCGTCGCGGGCGGCGACGTGGTCGCCCTGACCTCCGACCACGAGGACGAGACGGCGGTCGTCCCCCTCGACGTGGCCGACCCCGCCGCGATCACCCCGGCGTGGGCCCGCTACGTCGCCGGGGTGGTGGCCGAGGTGCGCCCGTCCCAGGGCTTCGTCGGCACGGTGACGACGACGCTGCCGCTCGGTGCCGGTCTCTCGTCGAGCGCGGCCCTGGAGGTGGCCGTCGCCCTGGCCCTCGGCCCCGACGCCACCGACGCCCTGACCGTCGCCCAGATCGCCCAGCGGGCCGAGCACCGGGCCACCGGCGTGCCCTGCGGCGTGATGGACCAGCTGGCCTCGTGCGGGGGGCGGTCCGGCCACGCCCTGCTGATCGACTGCGGGGCCCTGGTGGTCGAGCCCGTCCCCCTGCCCGAGGACCTCGACGTCGTCGTCGTCCACTCGGGCCAGGCCCGCCGGCTGGGGGGTTCGCCCTACGCCGAGCGGGCCGCCCAGTGCCGGGCCGCCGAGGCCGTCATCGGGCCGCTGCGCGAGTGCGCCCCGGGCACCGAGGTGGCGATCGCAGATCCCGAGGTGCGGGCCCGGGCCCGGCACGTGCTGGGCGAGAACGCCCGGGTGCGGGCGGCGGCGGAGGCGCTGCGGGCCCGCGACCCGCTGCTGCTCGGCGCCCTGCTCCGCGAGAGCCACGCCTCGCTGCGCGACGACTTCGCCGTGTCGACCCCGGTGCTCGACGCCCTCGTCGGCCGGCTCGACGCCACCCCCGGCGTCCACGGCGCCCGGCTGACCGGCGCCGGCTTCGGCGGCTGCGTGGTGGCGGTGTGCGAGCCCGGCGCCCTCGACCGCTGGGGCCCCGAGCCGGCCTGGCCGGTCCGCCCCGCCGACGGCGCCACCGTCGAGCTCCTCCCCACCTGACCCGAACTGGCGATCAGGGCGGGGTGAGGGCAGTGGCGAGGCGGGTGACGGCAGGGGCGGTGCGGACACCCCACCAGAAGAGGTCCTGGCCGTCGACGAGGACGGCGGGGGCGCCGAAGCGGTCCTCCAGGTCGGGCAGATCGGCAGCGGTGAACGACCACGGCTCGGTCGGCACCAGCACGGCGTCGACGCCCCGGGCCCGGACCTCCTCGACGGTGACCTCGGGGTAGCGGACCGGGTCGTCGGCCCAGGCGCTGGCCCACCCGGCGGCGGCCAGGACCGACGCCCCGTAGGTGTCGGCGTTGAGGGTCATCCACGGCCTGGCCCAGATGGGGACGAAGGCCACCCGGGGCGGCCCGGGAGGCGGGGCCGGGGGCGTCCACGACGGCGGAGGATCGGCCCCGACGGCGGCGGCCAGGGCGGCGAGCACGCCGGGGACGTCGGCCACGGTGCGGGGCGAAGCCACGTACACCTCCAGCCCGGCGGCCACGAGGGCCTCGTGGTCCTCGATGCGGTTCTCCTCGTCGCACATCACCACGAGGTCGGGCGCCAGGTCGACGATAGCGGCGATGCGGGGCCGCTTGGTCCCCCCGACGTGCGGCAGGTCGGGCTGCTCGCAGAACCGGGTGCAGGCGACCGGCGGGCGGCCCCACGCCACCAGCGTCTCGGTGACCGACGGGACCAGGCTGACGACCCGGGGGGCGGTCACGCCCCGAGGATGCGGGCCTTCTCGGCCTCGTACTGGGCCGGGGTGATGGCGCCCTGCTGGAGCAGGCCGTGGAGCCGCTCGACCTGCTCGACCGGGGAGAGGCCGGCGGTGGGCGCCGGGGCCCGGACCCGGTCGAACTTCCGGTTCTCGTTCTCCTCCATCTGCACGTAGATCTCGCGCTGGACGATCGCCGGCTTGCGGATGTTCTCGAAGGTCTCGCTGCCCCGCTCCCCCGCCGACTCGATGGCCAGGTCGCCGGCCCCGACCATCCGCTCGATCAGCCGCTGGTCGAAGAAGACGGTGTTGATCCGCTCGAGCGGGATCTCGATGCCCGACTTCGTCAGCACGCCCCGCCGGGTGATGATCCGGTCGCTGGTGAGCACGAAGTTGGTGTTGGACCAGCCCAGCAGCTTGACCAGGAAGCTGGCCAGGGCCACGACGATCAGCGCCAGGGCGAGCCACAGCAGCGGGTCGGGCCAGCCGGCGGCGGCGACGATGATGCCGACCGCGCAGGCGGCCAGCAGCACCAGCGTGGGCAGGGCGATGGCCAGCCAGTGGGGGCGCAGGTCGAGGACGAGCACCTCGTTGTCGTTGAGCAGCTTGCGGGGGAACGCCACACCGGAACGCTACCCCTGGGATGCGACGGCCTCAGCCGTAGCCGAGCTCGTGGAGCCGGTCGTCGTCGATGCCCATGTGGTGGCCCAGCTCGTGGACGACGGTGATGCGGACCTCGCGGACCAGGTGGTCCTCGTCGCGGGCCATCTGGCACAGCGGCACCCGGAAGATGGTGACCCGGTCGGGCAGCTCCATGAACCCGTACTGGCCCCGGGCGGTGAGCGGTGTGCCCTCGTAGAGCCCGAGCGGGCCGCCGGCGTGGCCGTCGGTGACGAGCACGACGACGTTGTCGAGCATGGCGTCGATCTCGGCGGGCAGCCCGTCCAGCGCCTCCCCCACGAGCTCCTCGAACCGCTCCTCGCTGACGTCGACGGGCATCGGCCGAACCTACCGGAGCACGCCCGGGTACCGTCGTCGCCATGGCCCCGATCCCCCGGACCCCCGACGACGGCTGGTCGTGCCTGAGCCGCCGCTCGGTCCTGTCGGTCCTGTCGGAGCGGTCGGTCCTGTCGGCGGCCAGCGCCCTGTCCGTCCTGTCGGCCGCGAGCGTCCTGTCGATCGGCTCCGCCGGCAGCATCCTCTCGATCGGTTCCGCCGGCAGCATCCTGTCGATCGGCTCGGCGGGCAGCGTCCTCTCGGTCGGCTCGGCCGGGAGCGTGCTCGCCGTCGGCCGGGCCGGTGGCCTGGGCGCGGCCGACGGCACGGTCGTCGACCCGGCCGCCCCGGCCCGCCTGGTCGGGCTCGCCGTCGGCGTCCTCGCCCTCGTCGCCGCGGTCGCCGACCGCTGACGTGGACCGGGCCCGCCTCCTCGCCGGGCTCGACGCCGACCAGCGCCGGGCCGTCACCGACCCGGCCCAGCCCCTCTGCATCCTGGCCGGCGCCGGCTCGGGCAAGACCCGGGTCCTCACCCGGCGCATCGCCCACCGCGTCGAGGAGGGCAGCGCCGACCCCCGCCACGTCCTCGCCCTGACCTTCACCCGCAAGGCCGCCTACGAGATGGGCACCCGCCTCGGCGCCCTCGTCGGCCGGGACCGGCCCCACGTCGGCACCTTCCACGCCCTGGCCTGGGCCCAGCTCCGCACCTGGTACCGGGACCGGGGTCGGGCCCAGCCGGCGCTGCTGGAGAGCAAGGGCCGCGTGATCGGCGCCCTGCCCGAGCGGGGCCGGGTGCCGGTGATCGAGGTGGCCACCGAGATCGAGTGGGCCCGGGCCCGCGACATCTCCCCCACCGCCTACGCCACCCATGCCCACCGCGAGGACCGCCGACCGTCGACCTCGCTCGACCACATCGCCGCCCTCTACGCCGCCTTCGAGGAGGAGAAGCGGCGGCGGGGCGTGATCGACTTCGACGACATCCTGGCCCGCTGCGCCGGGCTGCTCGCCGACGACCCCGCCTTCGCGGCGGCGCAGCGCTGGCGCTTCCGCCACCTGTTCGTCGAAGAGTTCCAGGACGTCAACCCGCTCCAGCACCGGCTGCTCCGGGGCTGGCTCGGCGACCGCACCGACCTGTGCGTGGTGGGCGACCCCAACCAGGCGATCTACCGGTGGAACGGCGCCGACGCCGGCTACCTCCGGAACTTCACGCAGCACCACCCGGGGGCGACGGTGGTCGAGCTGCGCAGCAGCTACCGGTCGACGCCGCAGGTGATCCACGTGGCCAAGGCCGCCCTCGGCACCAGCGGCGAGAGCCGGCTCGTCGCCCGTCGCCCGGCCGGCGACGTCCCCGTCATCACCGCCTACGCCACCGACGAGGACGAGGCCCGCGGCGTCGCCCGGGCGGCCCGGCTCCTCCACCCGCCCGGGGCCCGTTGGGACCGCCAGGCCGTGCTGGTGCGGACCAACGGCCAGATGCGGCTCTTCGAGCAGGCGCTCACCCGGGCCCGCATCCCGTTCCGGCTCCGGGGCGACGACCCGCTCCTCCAGCGGGCCGACGTGCGGGCCGCCCTGCGCCAGGTGGCGACCGACCCGAGCCGCCCGCTGCGCATCGCCATCGGCGACCTCGCCGCCCTGGCCGCCGAGGCCGCCGACCTCCCCGGCGACGACTCGGGCGCCGCCCTCGACGCCCTGGTGCGCATGGCCCGCGAGCTCGACGCCATGGAGCCGACGGCGTCGATCGGCGACCTGCGGGGCTGGCTGACCACCGCCCTCGGGGGGGACGGGCCCGGCCTCGGCGGCGACGCCGTCGACGTCGTCACCTTCCACGCCGCCAAGGGACTGGAGTGGCCCGTCGTCCACCTGGCCGGGCTGGAGGACGGGCTCGTCCCCGTCTCCCACGCCCGCACGCCGGAGGCCGAGGCCGAGGAGCGCCGGCTCCTCCACGTCGCCGTCACCCGGGCCGAGGACGTGCTGCGGATGTCGTGGGCGGCCGAGCGGATGCTGGGCGACCGGGTCGTCGCCCGCCGGCCCTCGCCCTACCTCACGGCCGTGGCCGCGGCGGTGGCCGACCTGCGGGGCGCAGCGCGGCCGGTCGACCCCCGCATCGGGCTGGGGCGGGCCCGCGGGGCGCTCCACGAGGCCCGGTCGGGCGACGCCGACCGGGTGCTGCTCGAGGCGCTGCACCGCTGGCGGGCCGAGGTGGCCCGGAAGGCGGGGACGGCGCCGGCGGTGGTGGCCAGCGACCGGGTGCTGAGCGACGTCGCCCACCACCGGCCCACCGACCGCGGCGCGCTCGCCGCCATCCTCGGCGTCGGGCCCGCCGTCCTCGACGCCCACGGCGACGACCTCCTCGCCATCGTCTCCGCCCACGTGGCTCCCGCCGGGGCGCCATGATCTGGCCGTGCGCTTCGAGCTGACCCAGACCATCGCCGCCCCGGTCGACGAGGTGGCGCGGGCCTACGCCAGCGCCGAGCTGTACGCCCACCTCGGGGGCACCGACAAGCTGGGCCCGCCCGACGTGCTCGATCGCACCGAGGCCGGGGGGACCGTGACGCTGCGGATCCGCTACCGCTTCGTCGCCGACCTCAGCCCGGCGGTGACCGCGGTCGTCGACCCCGACAAGCTCACGTGGGTCGAGGAGTCGGTCCACGACCTGGCCGCCCGGACGGTGCGGGTGACCCTCCACCCCGACCACTACGCCGACCGGCTGCGCTGCTCGGGCACCTACCGCGCCACCGACCGGGGCGGGGTGACCGAACGCCGCATCGACGGCGACCTCAAGGTCAAGGTGCTGCTCGTCGCCGGCCAGGTCGAGCGGGCGCTCGTCTCCGGGCTCAAGGAGCACCTCGCCGCCGAGGCCCCCCAGGTCGAGGCCTACCTCCAGCGTTAGTCGCCCGTCGGGGCGCCTCGGCGTCCCGGGCGTGCCGGCCTCCCGGGCGTTTCCCGGCGCCCCCGGCGCCCCCGGCGCCCCCGGCGCCCCGGGCGTCCCGCGCCGTCCCCGGCCTCCCGGCGTCCACGGCGCCCCTCGGTGTCCCCGCGGCGCCCCGGCGTCCCCGGCGTCCCCGGCGTCCGGGCCTCCGGGCCTCCCGATGTCCCTCGGCGCCCGCGGGCGGCTTCCTGTGCCCCCGGCGCCCCGGCGTCCCCGGCCCCCTCGGGCGTCCCCGGCCGGCTTCCTGTGCCCCCTCGTCGCGCAACCGCACCCTCTCCCCCACAAGAACCCCAGCCCGCGACCTCTGCCCCACAAGAACACCTTCTCGTCGCCCCTGGTCGCGGAAACGCGACCGAGGGGACACAGGAACGCCTTCTTGTGGGCTGGCGGTCGCGGCGGCCGGGGCGAGGCCGGCGGGGGGGGGGCGGCCGGACGGGGGGGGGGAGGAGGTTCGGCCGGGGGGTCAGGGGTCGTCGGTGGGTGCGCCGGGGGAGCCGTCGGCGACGCGGCGGTTGAAGCCCTCGGCGAGGGCCCGGAAGCGCTCGGCGTCCATCGAGACGAAGAGGCCCTCGGCCTCGGCGGTGACGACGCCGTCGGCGACGATCCGACCGGTGGTGAAGACCTTGCGGCCCTCCCGGCGGTCGAAGCGGCCCTCGATCTCCAGCGGCGTGTGGAGCGGCGTCGGCCGGCGGTAGTTGACGATCAGCCGGGCCGTCATCCCGGGGGCGCCCGAGTACGACTGGGCCGAGCCCAGCACCTCGTCGAAGGCGGCGGCGACGAAGCCACCGTGCACCGTGCCGGGCGGGCCCTCGTAGACGGCGCCGAAGGTGACCCGGCCGACGACCGAGTCCTCGCCGAAGTCGAGGTGGATCGGCGGGGCCAGCGGGTTGGCCAGGCCGATCATCGGGCTGTGGTCGAAGAACGACGTGATCTCACCACCGGCCAGGGCGGCCTCGCCCATCCCCTCGTACATGCTGCGGGGACGGTCCTGGCGGAAGCGGGCGGCCAGCGCCTCCAGCTCCTCGGCCACGGCGACGAGGTCGTCGTGGTCGACCTGCGTGCCGACGAGGTCGGCGATCAGGTCCCGGTTGGCGGCGGCGATGCGGCGCAGCGCGGCCCGCCGGGGCGAGATGTCCACCTCGGACTGCGCCGCCACCCGGGGCGAGAAGGTGCGGGCGGCCAGGTCGTCGTCGCTCATCGTGGGAACCCTTCGACGTCGATGTACACGGGGGCGTGATCGCTGGGCTTGGTGCCCTTGCGGGCGTTGCGGTCCATCACCGCGGCGGTGACGGCGTCGGCCACCGGGGCGGTGCCGAGGAGGAGGTCGATGCGCATGCCCATGCCCTTGTGGAACGCACCGGCCCGGTAGTCCCAGTAGGTGTAGTTGCCCGGCTCGGGGTGCAGCCGCCGGAAGGTGTCGTACAGGCCCCAGCCCTGGAGGGCGCGCAGGGCCTCGCGCTCGGGCTCGCTGACGTGGGTCGAGCCGACGAACAGCGCCGGGTCCCACACGTCGTCGTCGGTCGGCGCGATGTTGAAGTCACCGGCGACGACGACGGCGTCGGCGGGCGTGTGCGCCGTCGCCACGTGGGCCCGCAGGCGGTCGAGCCAGGCGAGCTTGTAGCGGTAGTGGTCGTGGCCGAGCTCGCGCCCGTTGGGCACGTAGACGCTCGCCACCCGCACCCCGCCGCACGTGGCCCACACGATGCGGGCCTCGGGGTCCGAGGCGCGGCCGTCCTCGGTCCAGCCGGGCTGGGCGTCGTCGAGCCCGACCCGGCTCAGGATGGCGACGCCGTTCCAGCGACCCTCGCCGTGGTGCACCGCGTCGTAGCCCAGGGCCTGGAAGGCGAGCGCCGGGAAGGCGGCGTCGGCCAGCTTGGTCTCCTGGAGGCAGAGCACGTCCGGTGCGGCCTCGGCCAACCACGCCTCGACGCGCGGCAGGCGCGCCTTGAGCGAGTTGACGTTCCACGTGGCGATGCGCACCCGGCGACCCTAGGGGGTCGGCGGCCGGGGACCGCCCGCCGCGGGTCGAGGGGGCCGGTCGACCCGACCCCCTCGAGCACCCTCGTCCGCGTCGGGTCAGGCCCTCTTGGCCGGGGCCTTCTTGGCGACGGCCTTCTTGGCCGGAGCCTTCTTCGCTGCGGCCTTCTTCGCCGGAGCCTTCTTGGCCGCGGCCTTCTTCGCCGGAGCCTTCTTGGCGGCAGCCTTCTTGGCCGGTGCGGCCTTCTTGGCGGGCGCCTTCTTCGCTGCGGCCTTCTTCGCCGGAGCCTTCTTGGCGGCAGCCTTCTTCGCCGGAGCCTTCTTGGCCGCGGCCTTCTTGGCGGGCGCCTTCTTCGCTGCGGCCTTCTTCGCCGGAGCCTTCTTGGCCGCGGCCTTCTTCGCCGGAGCCTTCTTGGCCGCGGCCTTCTTGGCGGGTGCCATGTCGGTTCCCTCCTGGGAGGTGTCTGGTTCGCGGACGGGGCTACCCGTCACCTGGAGACCTGGCACGGCCAGGTCGATGCTCCGCCGTGGCGAGTCGAACGACTCGACGACGAAGGTCCGTGTCTCCCCGACGGTGAGCACCTCGCGGGCGCTGCGGGGGGGAGGGTCGGCCATGGCGCGCAGCGGCACGTAGCACTGCGCCCCATCGACCACGACATAGGCACCGTGGGAGGAGAACCGGTCGACGACGGCGTCGACCTCGCTGCCCACGGGGTGGCTGCTCACGAACGCCAGGAAGGCCTGGGGCTCGTTGACCGCCTCGGGCGCCTTGGTGCCGGAGCGCTTGCGCGAGCGCTTGGCCTTCGTCGGCGCCGCCTCGTCCGCACCCGCCTGCTGCTGGCCCGCCTCGTCCTTGGGCACGACCGGACCGGGGGGCGACCCACCCTTGGCCCGGCGCGCCTTCACCTCGGCCTCGACGGCCTTGGCCACCTTCTCCTTGTCCGCCTTCGAGACCTTGGCCTTGGCCTTGTCCTTGTCCTTGCCCTTGGCGCTGCGGGCGTCGCGCTGCGAGCGACGGCTGACCGACCCCCGCACCGGTGTCCGGGCGACGAAGACCCAGCCGACGCCGTCGACGGGCTTGCCGCCGATGAGGCGGCCCTCGTCGAACATCCACGGGTACTCGCCGTGGAGCTCTTGGAAGGAGTCGTTGGAGAAGATCGTGGCGTCGGCCTTCTGCGCCACCGCGGCGATGAAGGCGTCGCCGCGGCCGATGGCACCGGCCGGTGGGGCGACGACCTCGCCGGCGAGCACCGCCGACTCGTAGGCGTCGCGCTCCGACGCCTCGATGCGGTGCTGGAACGTGGCGTCGACGATGACGGTGATCTTCGTCCCCGGGAACTCCTCGAGGAAGGCCCGCACCGCCTCGTCGAGCTGGGCGAGGCTGGGGAGGGTCCTTCCCTCGGTGGCGATGTTGGACCCGTCGACGATGACGTGGTCACGAATGGCGCGGGACGTGGACATGACGTGTGAGAGTCAACTACGTCCGTCAAGGGCGAGCGCGGATGGAGGGCTCTCGCGCCCATGCGTCGCCTGCCGTTGCGCGTCGTCGAGTCGATAGGTTGCGGCGCCATGGCTGCGATCACCGACGACGACCCGACCGCCGAGGTCACCGATCTCCTGCAGCACCTCATCCGCAACGCGTGCGTGAACGACGGCCACGAGGCATCAGGGCACGAGGCCCGCTCGGTCGACGTGCTCCGCGCCGTGCTCGAACCGAGCGGCCTCGACGTCGAGGTCTACGAGCCTCGGCCCGGACGGCAGAGCATCGTCGTCCGCATCGAGGGCACCGACCCGACCGCGCCCACGCTGACGCTGCTCGGCCACCTCGACGTCGTCCCCGCCAACGAGGACGCCTGGTCCCGCGACCCCTTCGGCGGCGAGCTGGTCGACGGCGAGGTCTGGGGCCGGGGCGCGGTCGACATGCTCAACCTCACGGCGTCGATGGCGGTGGCGACCCGCCGGCTCGCCGCTCGCGGCTGGAAGCCCAAGGGGACGCTGGTGTTCGCCGGTGTCGCCGACGAGGAGTCGTCGGGCATCTGGGGCGCCAAGCACCTCGCCGACCACGAGCTCGACGCCGTCCGCGCCGACTACGTGCTGACCGAGTCGGGGGGCACGCCGATGCGCAGCCCGGGCGGCACCAAGCTCCCGGTGATGGTCGGCGAGAAGGGCTGCTACTGGTGCCGCATCACCGTCACCGGCACCGCCGGCCACGGCTCGCAGCCGTACCGCACCGACAACGCGCTGGTGAAGGCGGCCGAGGTCGTGCGCCGCATCGCCGCCTACCGGCCCGAGGCCCAGATCGGCGACGTGTGGCGGCGCTACCTGGAGTCGATGGGGCTGCCCGAGGAGAAGACGGCGCCGCTGCTCGACCCCGATCGCATCGAGCAGCGGCTGGAGGAGCTGCCCGTCGGCGCCGCCCGCCTCTTCCACGCCTGCACCCACACGACCTTCAGCCCGAACATCGCCCACGGCGGGTCGAAGATCAACACGATCCCCGACACCGTCTCCCTGGAGGTCGACATCCGCACGCTGCCCGGGCAGAGCGCGGCCGACATCGAGCGGATGGTGCACGAGGCGGTCGGCGACCTGCGCGACTCGGTGATCGTCGAGCCGGCGATCTTCGACCCCGCCTCGGAGTCGCCGATGGACACGCCGCTGTGGGACAGCCTGGCCCGGGTCGCCGGGCGCTTCTACGAGGGCGCCCAGACCGTGCCGATGCTGATCGCCGGCGCCACCGACGCCCGCTTCTTCCGCCGGCTCGGCGCCACCGCCTACGGCTTCGGGCTCTTCAGCCCGGGCTTCCGCTACGAGGACTACGGGAAGATGTTCCACGGCGACGACGAACGGGTCGACGTCGAGTCGCTGCGGCTCTCGACCGAGATGTGGGAGGCCGTCGCCGTCGACCTCCTCGGGGGTGCGTGATGGCCCTCTTCCGCCGCGGCTCCGCCTCGTCCTCGACGCCGATCACGGCCGCCCTCTTCGACTTCGGCGGCGTCATCCTGTCGAGCCCGTTCGAGGCCTTCGCCCGCTACGAGGCCGAGCGGGGGCTGCCGGCCGGCTTCCTCCGCCGGGTCAACGCCACCAACCCCGACACCAACGCCTGGGCCCAGCTCGAGCGCAACCACGTCAGCCTCGAGGAGTTCTCCGCCCTGTTCGAGGCCGAGGCCCGGGCGCTCGGCGGCGAGGTGGACGGCATGGAGGTCCTCGGCTGCCTGCGGGGCGACCTGCGCCCCGAGATGGTCGAGGCCGTGCGGCGCTGCGGCGAGCGGCTCAAGACCGGGCTGCTCACCAACAACGTCATCTCGATGCGGGCCGAGGAGATGTCGGGCTCGTCGGACCCCCACGTCGCCGTGCTCGGCCTCTTCGACGTGATCGTCGAGTCGTCCCGCGTCGGCACCCGCAAGCCCGACCCGGCCTTCTACGAGCACGCCTGCGAGCTGCTCGACATCGAGCCGGCGGAGGCCGTCTTCCTCGACGACCTCGGCGTCAACCTCAAGCCGGCCCGGGCCATGGGCATGCGCACCATCAAGGTCGACGACCCCGCCGTCGCCATCGCCGAGCTCGAGCGCAACGTCGGCTTCCCCCTCGGGTAACCGCCCCGCCCTCCGAACTGGTGTCACCAGAGGGACCGGCCGGTCCTCCTGGTGACACCGGTTCGGGGAGGGGTGGGGCGGGGGCCCCTCAGGCAGCGGGGCGACGGGCGCGGAGGTCCCACCAGGCCGAGCGCACCTTGGCGGCCGTGGCGACCGGCCGGTGCCACACGTCGCGGTCGGTGACATCGACGACGACGTAGCCGTCCCGCTCGAGCTGGCGCCGGCGACGGGCGTCGTGGGCCCGATCGGTCAGGGCCGTGTGGTAGCGCTCGCTGTTGACCTCGACGACGAGCGGGGCCTCGACGGCCAGGAAGTCGACCCGACCGGTCCACCGGTCCTCGCCACCGACATCGACCTGGCGGCGCATGAGCGGCAGGTCGTGGTCGCGGACGATCTGGTGGAAGCGCGACTCGAGCCCGCTCGCCGGCGGGACGTAGTCGGCGGGCAGGGAGGCGAGCAGCTCGCGCACCGCCGCCGAACCGGGACGGCCCCGTCCGAGCACCGGCTCCAGCTCGGTCGCCAGCGAGGGCCCCGAGAGCAGGCGCTGGCTCCAGTACCAGTCCACGATGCGCCGGAGCCGCTCGGGGTGGACGCGCCCGGCCAGCTCCAGGACGTTCAACGACGGCCGCACCGTGGGCACGCCGTCGACCACCGCAGCGAACGGGCCGAGGGGGTACCGGGGATGGTGGACGACGGCGAGGTCCGAACGCTGGGTTCGCGAGCTGCGGTGCCGCACCACGACGATCTCCACCGGGTCGTCGATGACGAAGGCGGGGTGGCCCCAGGCGGCCGCGGCCGAGCCGTGCGAGAGCAGGGCCGACGGGCCGGCGTCGAGGACGGCCGCCAGCGCCCGCTGCTGGGGCGTGCGGGGCGCGCCCCGCCGGCGGAGCACCCGTTCGCCGATCGGCTCCCAGCGCCCGGCGCGGGCGGCATGGGCCCAGCCCGAGGCGGCCACGCCGATGGCGAGCGCCTGGTCACGTCGGACGAGGCCGTGCTGCCGCTCGGCGATCAGGGCGAGGACGGGATCGGTGGCATCCATGGCGCCATCTCACCAGGGGGGTGCGACAGCGAGACCCCCGCCACCCCTCCCCCTCCGAACCGGTGTCACCAGAGGGACCGGCGGGTCCTTCTGGTGACACCAGTTCGAGGGGGTCAGGGGGCCGGGGGTGGGGGGACCTCGGGGATGGAGAAGACGCGGGAGGCGTTGTGGCGGAGGAACTTGGGCCAGACGTCGGGCGTGAAGCCGACGGCGGGGAGCTCGCCGAAGATGCGGTCGAGGGTGAGGCCGGCGGCGTAGTAGCCGGCGTACATGACCTTGTCGGCGCCCCGGCTGTTGGCGAAGCGGATGATCTCCTCGGGGTAGTACTTCGGGGCGAAGGCCGAGGTCGAGTAGTGCAGGCCCGGGTACTTGAGCATCAGCTTGACCATCAGCTCGGTCCACGGGTCGGCGCCGTGGCGGACGACGATCTGGAGCTCGGGCCAGAACCAGCACACCTCGTCGAGGAGGATCGGGAGCTGCGGGGCCATCGGGATGCGGGGCCCGGGCACGCCGGCGTAGACGACGATCGGGCGGCCGATCTCGATGCACTTGGCGTAGATGGGGTACATCCGCTTGTCGTCCAGCGGGACCTGCGGGATCAGCCCGGTGCCCCACACGTGGACGCACTTGAGCGAGTCGCCCCACTCCTCGACGGCGGCGTCGATGGCCCGGAGGGCGCCGATGCCCTCGTTGGGGTCGACGTTGAGCAGGCCGGCGAAGTGCTGCGGGTGCTCGCGCACGGCCCGCTTGGAGTGCTCGTTCTCGTGGATGCCGACGAGGAAGGTCGAGATGCGGTGCTTGGCCATCTCGCCCAGGACGACCTGGACCGGGTCGTCGACCTCGGCGTCGTCGAACTTGGGCACCCCCTTGAACATGTACTCGGCCGGCATCTCCATGTCCTTGGTGCCGGCGTCGTTGGCGAGCTGCCGGATGCGGTCGTACTTGGCCGCCTGGTTGGCCCGGGTGTCGGGCATGGACAGGAAGGTGTCGATCACGCCGCCCGCCTGGGCGGCCGCGAAGCCGGAGGGATCGGAGGAGGTCACGCCGACGACCCTACGCGAAACGAGAACGCGTTCTAGTGCCTACCGGGCCCGGGTCCAGGTCGGGGTGTCGTCGTCGGGGGCGTCGGGGTCGGTGACCCGGACGCCGACGTCGAGGGTGGCGAGCAGGGCGTCGAGGTCGTCGACGCTGCGCGTGACCGAGCGGTGGGTGAACCACAGGAACGGGAACCACGGCGCCCACCGCACCGGAGGGGCCGAGCGGCGCACCACCAGAGCGCCCTGGCGCATCCCCCCGGCCCCGGCCCGGGCCACCTCGACGGCGGCGACGTCGGCCCACGGCACCTCCTCGACCCGTCGCATCCAGCTCACCGCCAGCCCCGTGGCGTCGGCCCGCGACCAGGCGGTGGCGGCGATGAAGGCGACCGAGCCCAGCCAGCCGGCGCTGACCAGGGCGACGAGGCCCACGAGGACCTCGCCGCTGACGATCCCGAGGACGGCGAGCACGGCGCTGCCCGCCGCCACCACGGCCATCACCTGGGTCGGCCCCGTGGGCGGCCGCACCTCCAACGAGGCCGAGCCGGCATCGGCGTCGGAGCCGGGATCGGACACCGGCGGCCTAGAGGCCGTCGAAGGCACGGGTCAGGATCTCGTCCTGCTCCTGGACGTGGATGGCGTGGCTGCCGCCGGCGGGCGAGCCCGACCCGACCCGCGAGACCTCGCGGTACTTGATGCCCTCGGGCACCAGCGGCCACAGCCGCTCGCCGACGAAGCTGCGCGGCCCCATGTTGTCGGGCTCCTCCTGGAGCCAGACGACCTCGTCGATGCCGCTGTAGCGCTGGAGCAGCTCGCGGATCCGGGCCCGGGGGAACGGGTACAGCTGCTCGACCCGGATCACGGCGGCCGGGGCGCCCAGCTCGTCGCGCCGGGCGATGGCGTCGTGGCCGACCTTGCCCGAGCAGAACACGAGCCGCTTCACCGACTCGGCGTCCTCCACGGCCGGGTCGTCGAGCACCTCCTGGAACGAGCCCGAGAACAGGTCGCCCACCGAGGACCGGGCCGACTTGGCCCGCAGCAGCGACTTGGGGGTGAAGATCACCAGCGGCTTGAGGATGTCGTGGTGCATCTGCCGGCGCAGCAGGTGGAAGTACTGAGCCGAGGTCGAGGCGTTGCAGACCTGCATGTTGTCCTCGGCGCACAGGGTGAGGAACCGCTCGATGCGGGCCGAGCTGTGCTCGGGGCCCTGGCCCTCGTAACCGTGCGGGAGCAGCAGGGTGAGGCCCGAGCGCTGGCCCCACTTGTCCTCGGCGGCGGCGTAGTACTGGTCGATGACGATCTGGGCGCCGTTGATGAAGTCGCCGAACTGCGCCTCCCACAGCACGAGCGTCTTGTCGGCCGCGATCACCGAGTAGCCGTACTCGAAGCCGAGGGCGGCGTACTCCGAGAGCAGCGAGTCGTAGATCCAGATCTTCGCCTGGTCGGGGTCGAGGTGGGCCAGCGGGGCGTGCTCGGCACCGGTCTCGTAGTCGACGAGGACGCTGTGGCGCTGCGAGAAGGTGCCGCGCCGCGAGTCCTGGCCGGCGAGGCGGATGTTGGTGCCCTCGAGCAGGAGCGAGCCGAAGGCGAGGGCCTCGGCCAGCGCCCAGTCGACCTCGCCGCCCTCGAACATCTTGTCGCGGGTCTGGAACTGCTTGGCCAGCTTGGGGTGGACGGTGAAGCCCTCGGGCCGCTCCGACAGCTTGGCGTAGATGCGGTCGATCGTCTCGGACGGCACGCCCGTCTGGACGTGGGGCAGGACGCCGCGGGCGGGCGCCGGCGGCTTGGCCCGGATCTCACCCTCGGGGGCGTGGGACCGGGTCTCCTCCAGGGCGGTGGCGAGCTTGGCCGAGAAGTCGTCGAGGGCGGCCTCGGCCTCCTCGATCGAGATGTCGCCGCGGCGCACGAGGGCCTCGGTGTAGAGCTTGCGGACCGAGCGGCGGGCGTCGATCCGCTTGTACATCAGCGGCTGGGTGTAGCTCGGGTCGTCGCCCTCGTTGTGGCCGTGCCGGCGGTAGCAGACCATGTCGATGACGACGTCCTTGCGGAACCGCTGGCGGTAGTCGTAGGCCAGCCGGGCGACCCGGACGCAGGCCTCGGGGTCGTCGCCGTTGACGTGGAAGATCGGGGCCTGGACCATCTTGGCCACGTCGGTGCAGTACTCCGAGCTGCGGGCCGAGTCGGGCGGGGTGGTGAAGCCCAGCTGGTTGTTGATGATCAGGTGGATCGTGCCGCCGACGCGGTAGCCCTTGATGCTCGACAGGTTGAGCGTCTCGGCCACCACGCCCTGGCCGGCGAAGGCGGCGTCGCCGTGGACGAGGACGGGCAGGACGGAGAAGGCGCGGGGGTCGTTGATCTCGTCCTGGCGGGCCCGGGCCATGCCGACGACGACGGGGTCGACCGTCTCGAGGTGGCTCGGGTTGGCGGCCAGCTCGACGGTGATCTCGTGGCCGTGGCGGGACCGGTAGACGCCCCGCTGGCCGAGGTGGTACTTCACGTCGCCGGAGCCCTGGGTGGACTCGGGGTCGATGTAGCCCTCGAACTCGGTGAACAGCTTGTCGAGGCTCTTGCCCACGATGTTGGTGAGGACGTTGAGCCGGCCCCGGTGGGCCATGCCGATGATGGCGCCGTGGAGGGCGAAGGAGGCGGCCCGCTCCAAGATGGCGTCGAGGATCGGGATGGCCGACTCGGCGCCCTCGATGCCGAAGCGCTTCTGGCCGAGGTACTTGGTGCCGAGGAACTTCTCGAAGGCCTCGGCGGCGTTGACCATGCCGAGGATGTGGCGCTGGTCCTCGGGCGGGAGGAAGGTGTCGGCCCCCTCGACCTGCTCCTGGATCCAGGCCGTCTCCTCCGGCTCCTGGATGTGCATGTACTCGATGCCGACCCGGCGGCAGTAGGCGTTGCGGAGCACGCCGAGGATGTCGCCGAGCACCATCCGCTCGTTGCCGGCCAGCCCGTCGGCGAGGAACTCGCGGTCGAGGTCCCAGATCGTCAGCCCGTAGGTGGCCGGGTCGAGCTCCGGGTGCATCTGCGGCTCCTTGGCCGCCAGCGGGTCGAGGTCGGCGATCAGGTGGCCGCGCACGCGGTACCGGTTGATCAGCGTCTGGACGTGGATCTGCTTCTGGAGGGTCGACTCCTCCTTGTCCACCGGGTTGGTGTCCTGGAGCCAGCGGACCGCCTCGTAGGGCACGCCGATCGAGCGGAACACGCCGTCGTAGAAGTCGCCCTCGCCCATCAGCAGCTCGTGGACCCGCTTGAGGAAGAGGCCCGACTCGGCGCCCTGGATGATGCGGTGGTCGTAGGTCGAGGTGACCGTCATGACCTTCGAGACGCCGAGGTCGGCGAGGGCCTCGGGGTCGGCGCCCTGGAAGGCGGTCGGGTAGTCGAGCCGGCCGACGCCGACGATCACGCCCTGGCCCGGCATCAGCCGGGGCACCGACTGGACGGTGCCGATGGTGCCGGGGTTGGTGAGGGTGACGGTGGCCCCGGCGAAGTCGTCGGGGCTGAGCTTGTTGGTGCGGACCTTGCGGATCAGCTCCTCGTAGGCGGCCCAGAAGCCGGCGAAGTCGAGGCCCGAGGCGTCGCGGATGACCGGGACGAGGAGGGTGCGGGTGCCGTCCTTCTTCTCCAGGTCGACGGCGAGGCCGAGGTTCACCTGCTCGTTGGTGATCTTGCGGGGCTTGCCGTCGGGGCCCTCGACGTAGGTGTTGTTCATCGCCGGGACGGTGTCGGCGATGGCCCGCACGACGGCGTAGCCGATGATGTGGGTGAAGCTGACCTTCCCGCCCCGGGTGCGGGACAGGTAGCCGTTGATCACCTTGCGGTTGACCTCGAGCAGCTTGGCCGGCACCTCGCGGAAGCTGGTGGCCGTGGGGACCTCCAGGCTCGCCTCCATGTTGGCGACGATCCGGGCGGCGGCGCCGCGGAGCGGCTCGCCCGGGACCTCGCCCGCGTCGGCCTTCTCGGCCTTCGGCTTCTCGGCCGTCGCCGCCGGCTTCGGGGCGTCGGCCGACGTGGCCCCCTTGGCCTCGGCCTTGTCCTTGCTCTCCCGGGTCTGGGCGCTGCCGGCGGCGGGGGCGGCCACCGGGTCGGCGGCCTCGCTCTTCTGGCCGTTGGCCGCCGGCTTCGCCGCCGGTGCCGGTGCGGTGGCGGCCGGCCCCTCCGAGCCCGACGGCCCCGCCGGCGTGTAGCCGGCGAAGAACTCCTGCCAGCTCTCGCTCACCGAGGACGGGTCCTCGGCGTAGCTCTCGTACATCTCGTCCACGAGCCAGGCGTTGGGGCCCAGCGTGTCGGCAGGCGGCGCAGCTTCCTCAGGCATCGCCGTCCACCCTACCGACCACCTCTCCGTCCCGTTTTCGCCTCTGAGCACGGATCGGAGCATCCTCGTGGCCATGGCCGACGTCACCTCCCCCGACGACCCCTTCGCCGACGTGTGGGCCGGCAACGCCGCCCACGCCGCGGCCTTCTCCCTGGGCGGGCTGACGGGCCAGGCCGCGCGCCACCTCACCGTGGTGACGTGCATGGACACCCGGATCGACCCGCTGGCCGTGCTCGGGCTCCAGCCCGGCGACGCCAAGATCATCCGCAGCGCCGGTGCCCGGATCACCGACAACGCCCTGCGCTCGCTGATCCTCGCCGTCCGGCTGCTGAGCGGCACCCGGGTGCTCCTGATGCCCCACACCGACTGCGGGTTGGTCGGTACCGACGACGGCATCCGGGAGAAGCTGGCCGCCGCCACCGGGCGCCCCGTCGACGACCCGGCGATCGCCTCCTACGAGCCGTGCGCCATCGCCAGCCCGTCGGGCGGCATCGCCGAGGACGTGGCCCGGATCCGGGCCGAGCCGCTGCTCGGGCCCGACCTGTTGATCGCCGCCGCCGTCTACGACGTGGCGACGGGCGCGCTGGAGCCCGTGGCGGTCTGATCCGGGGCGGGGCGATCGGCGCCCTCGCTGCTCAGGAGGGGCGGGGCGGGGTCGCCCGGCGGGCCTGGTCGGCCTCGTAGGCGGCGACGGTGTCGACGCCGTCGCGCAGGTCGATCACGATCGGCTCGGCCACCGCCGTCGCCGGCTCCGGCGCATCCCCACGCCCGTCCTCGATCTGCTCGTCGCGTCCACTCACGATCGACCCCCGGGTCGGCCTCGTCGTCCCCACCAGCATGCCACGCCGCCGCGGAGCGTGGCGGGATCCCGGACATCAGCACGATCCGTATCGGTGGTGGCGTGCGCTGCCATCGGCGGGGTCGGGTCCCGGAGCAGGCGCTCGCTAGCGTCGGGACCCTCATGAACTCCGCTCAGTTCATCTTCACGATGCACAAGTGCAGCCGCTTCTACCCCCCGGACCGGGAGGTGCTGCGCGACATCAGCCTCAGCTTCTACCCGGGGGCCAAGATCGGCGTCCTCGGCCACAACGGCGCCGGCAAGTCGTCGCTGCTGGCGATCATGGCCGGCAAGGACACCGACTTCGACGGCGAGGCCCGCCTCTCCCCCGGCTTCACCGTCGGCCTGCTCGAGCAGGAGCCGCAGCTCGACGAGGCCAAGGACGTCAAGGGCAACGTGATGGACGGCGTGGCCGAGGTGGCCGGCCTGCTCGAGGCCTACGACGCCTGCCTGGCCAAGTACGCCGACCCCGACGCCGACTACGAGAAGATCGGCGAGGAGCAGGCCCGGCTGGAGGCCGAGATCGCGGCCAAGGGGGCCAACGACCTCGACCGCAAGATCGAGGTGGCGATGGACGCCCTGCGGCTGCCCCCGGGCGACGCCGCCGTCGGCCCGCTCTCGGGGGGCGAGCGCCGCCGGGTGGCGCTGTGCCGGCTGCTCCTGTCGGCCCCCGACCTGCTGCTGCTCGACGAGCCCACCAACCACCTCGACGCCGAGTCGGTGGCGTGGCTGGAGCGCTTCCTCCGCGACTACGCCGGCACCGTCGTGGCCATCACCCACGACCGCTACTTCCTCGACAACGTGGCCGGCTGGATCCTCGAGCTCGACCGGGGCCGAGGCCTCCCCTTCCAGGGCAACTACTCGTCCTGGCTGGAGCAGAAGCAGGCCCGGCTGGCCCAGGAGGACAAGGCCGACAGCGCCCGGGGGAGGACGCTCCAGCGCGAGCTGGAGTGGGTCCGCATGGCGCCCAAGGCCCGCCAGGCCAAGGGCAAGGCCCGCCTCTCGGCCTACGAGAAGCTGCTGGCCGAGTCGAAGGCCGCCGAGGGCCGCTCGCGCGACCTCCAGATCACCATCCCGGCCGGCGAGCGGCTCGGCGACCAGGTGATCGAGGTCGAGCACCTGTCGAAGGGCTACGGCGACCGCCTGCTGATCGACGACCTGTCGTTCTCGCTCCCCAAGGCGGGCATCGTCGGCGTCATCGGTGGCAACGGCGTGGGCAAGACGACCCTGTTCCGCATGCTCACCGGGGGCGAGGAGCCCGACGCCGGCACCGTCACCGTCGGCTCGACCGTCCAGCTGGCCTACGTCGACCAGAGCCGCCAGGCCCTCGACCCCGAGAACACGGTCTACGAGGAGATCACCGGCGGCAAGGACGACATGGTGATCGGCGGCCGCACGGTCAACGGCCGGGCCTACTGCGCCCAGTTCAACTTCAAGGGCTCCGACCAGCAGAAGAAGGTCGGCGTGCTCTCGGGCGGCGAGCGGAACCGGGTCCACCTGGCCAAGGTGCTGAGCGAGGGCGGCAACGTCCTGCTGCTCGACGAGCCCACCAACGACCTCGACGTCGACACCCTGCGGGCGCTGGAGGACGGCCTCGAGTCGTTCCCCGGCTGCGCCGTGGTCATCAGCCACGACCGCTGGTTCCTCGACCGCATCGCCACCCACATCCTCGCCTTCGAGGGCGACAGCCAGGTGCGCTGGTTCGAGGGCAACTTCAGCGAGTACGAGGCCCACCGCAAGAAGGAGCTCGGCGCCGCCGCCGACCAGCCCCACCGCATCAAGTACAAGCCCCTCGCCCGCTAGCCGCCTGTCGCGGCCTGCTCGGCGGCGATGGCGGCCAGCTCGGCGGTGATGCCGGGCCGTTCGGCAAGCGGCGTGCGGTACCGGCCCCCGCCGGTCAGCCAACGCCCCCACACCCTGAGGACCGACACGGCCGGTCGGGTCTCCGCGGCGCGCCGCATGCCGGCCTCGATGGCCGCCCCGACCTCACCCGGGCGCACGGCGGCGACCGCGACCCCGTGCTCGTGGAGCAGCCGCCGCGCCGCCCGGTGGCGCCGGACGCACGCGGCCACGTCGACCCGACGGGCGGCCACCTCCATGAGAACGTTGGGAAGGGGGGCCACTTGGGCGTACGAGGTCGTGAGCAACGTGCGATCGCCACGGATCTCCGTCTCGACCTGGACGAGGATCGGACCGCCGAGGAGCAGGCCGCGCCGCCCCATCACGTAGGCCGTCGACCCGTCGGGGTGGACCAGCGCCACCATCGGCGACGAGCGGGGCTGGCTCGGCACGCGGCCGCAGGAGTCGACGACGTAACCCTCGTCCACCAGCGCCGCCGTCGCCGTGGCCAGGGCGGCGTGCTCCGGGCCGGGAGCCACCGGTGCCCACCGCGCCGTGCCCATCTCGTCGTAGACCGAGCCGACCATCGACCGGTTCACGACGACCGTGAGCCCGAGGAACGCCAGGAAGACCACCAGGAGCCACACCCACGCCACCCTCCCGTCGTCGGCGGGGGGCGGGCAGGGTTGAGGTCAGGGGGCGGGACGGAGGGCGGTCCAGCCCGTGAGGGTGGCGACGCCGGTGGCGATGAGCCAGGCGTCGCCGGTGGTGAGGCCGAGGCGCTGGAGCAGGCCGACGTCGTCGACCACGGCGGTGGCGGCGAGGCAGGCGGCGACGACCGCCCCGGTGGCCACGCTGGCGGTGGCGGCCCGGCGGTGGCCGGCGGCGGCCAGCGGGCGGGCGGCGAGCAGCGGGGTCAACGCCAGGCTGACGTAGCCGGTGGTGGCCGTGACGGCGTGGGCGGCGTCGAGCGTGGCGGCGTGCTCCAGGGGGGTCAGGGCGACCCCGACGGTGGCGGCGCCGTTGACGGCGCTGGCGACCCACGCCGGCCCGGGGATCGCCCGGCGCAGCGCCACCGCCCCGGCGGCCGAGCCGGCGGCGTAGAGCAGGAAGCCGGTGGTCATCAGGTGGCGCTGGGGCGCCCCGGCGGCGGCCGTCCGGCTGATGGCGTCGCGCACCGGCTCGTAGCCCGGCGTCCGGGCCCCGGCCACCGCCCACGCGGCGATGAAGGCCAGCGGGCCGAGGACGAGCCCGAGTCCCGCCAGCCGCCGTCGTGCCACGCCGGCGACCGTAGGCGAGAACGAGGGTGACGAGCGTCACCGCATGGGTACACCCGGGCCCATGCTCGCCGCCCCCCGCCACCGCCTCACCGCCCTCCTCGCCACCGTCGCGCTCGCCCTCGGGCTCGCCGCCCTGCCGTCCGCCCCGGCCGGCGCCGCCCCCAAGGACCCGGTCGTCATCGTGGCCGGGACCTTCTCCCCGGCCTGGGCCAACGACCCGCTCGCCGCCCGCCTCCGGGCCGACGGCCACCCGGTCCACATCTTCGAGCTGCCGACCCTCGGCACCCAGGACATCCGGCTCACCGCCCAGGCCCTCGGGACCTTCGTCGCCGGCGTCCGCTCCTCGTCCGGCGCCGCCAAGGTCGACCTGGTCGGCCACTCGCAGGGCGGCCTCGTCGCCCGGGCCTACGTGAAGTGGTACGGCGGGGCGAGCACGGTCGACAGCCTGATCACCCTCGGCACCCCCAACCGGGGCACCTACGTCGCCAACCTGGCCAACGTCCTCGGCTTCGGCGACTGCCTGGCCGTCGTGGCCTGCGAGCAGATGCGCATCGGCTCGTCGTTCCTGGCCGACCTCAACGCCGGCGACGACACGATCGGCGCGGTCCGCTACACGACGATCCGCACGTGGCAGGACGAGCTGGTCCGCCCCGTCGACCAGGCCACCCTGTTCGACGGCGCCACCAACGTCCTCGTCCAGGACCCGTGCTTCGCCCGGGTGGTGGGCCACGTCGGGCTGATCCTCGACGGCACCGTCTACTCGGGCATCCGCACCGCCCTCGCCGGCGGGCCGGTGCGCCTGAGCTGCTTCGCCGTCTAGCGAAAGATCCGGCCGGCGCCGGACATCCTGGGGTCGTGGAGGAGGACGCCTTCGTCGCGCTGTACCGGGCCCACGGGCCCGACGTCTGGCGCTTCGCCCGCCGCCGGACGGCCACCGCGGCCGAGGCCGACGACGCCACCGCCGAGGTCTTCGCCACCGCCTGGCGCCGCCGCCACGACCTGCCCGACGAGGACGAGGCCCGGCTCTGGCTGCTCGGCACCACCCGCCGGGTCGTCGCCAACCAGCGCCGGTCGGAGCGACGGCGCGACGGGCTCCACGACCGGCTGGTCGCCGTCGTGCCGCCGCCCGGACCGGCCGACCCCGCCGACCTGGTGGGCGACGCCGACCCGCTGTGGGCGGCGCTGGCCTCCCTCCCCGCCGACCAGCGCGACCTGCTGGTGATGCGGGCGTGGGACGGGCTCGCCGTGGCCGACATCGCCACCCTGCTCGGCTGCACCGCCAACGCCGCGTCGATCCGCCTGACGCGCGCCCGTGACGCACTCGACGCCGCCCTCGGGCGGAAAGGTCGGGCCCGCTCCCGGACATCTGCCGGTCGGGACCCCGACGGAGGAGGCTCCGATGACCGACCCTGATCCGCTGCTGGCCGCCCTGGCCCGCCTCGATCCGACGGCCGCCGACCCGCCCCCGACGCCGGGCTCCCCCCGAGACCACCAGATCCTGGAGCGAGCCATGACCGACACGACCACCGACGCCCCGACCGGCAGCCCATCGACCTCGTCCCGCCGGCCCCGGCGCCTCCTGGCCCTGGCCGGCACCGGCATCGCCGCCGCCGTGCTGGCCGTCGTGGCCGTCACCGTCGTCGGCACCCCGGGCGACCGGCCCGACCCCGTCGCCGCCCTCACCGAGGCCGCCACCACCACCGGCGCCGTCGACCGCCTCCGGGTCCACGCCACCTACGTCGACGAGGGCGGCACCCGCACCCTCGACGCCGACGTGGACGGTCGCAGCTACCACATCCGCTCGCGGGGCGAACCCGGGCACGAGGACGGAAGCCACGAGGAGTGGACGATCACCATCGGCGACCAGCAGTGGTCCGACGAGGACCCCGAGCCGATCACCGTGGCCGACGACGAGCGCAACGCCCCCTTCCCCGAGGCGTCCGAGGCCGTGATCGAGGCCGCCCTGCGAGGCGCCGAGGTCACCGACGAGGGCACCGAGGAGGTCCGCGGCGTCGAGGCCACCCACTACCGCATCGACCTCGGGCCCTCGGGCACCGCCGCCCTCGCGGCCCTGGCGCCCAACCTGGTCGCCATGTTCGAGCTCGAGCACCCCGAGCGGGTGACGTCGCTCGACGTGTGGGTCGCCGACGACCTGATCCGCCGGATCAGCCACACCTTCGCCGAGGACGGGGCCACCGGCTCGGCGACGCTCGACTACTACGACATCGGCGCCGACATCACCGTCGAGCCCCCGTCCTGACTCAGCCCCGACAGAAGGCGGCCGTGATCTTGGCGAAGGTCACGGCCGCCTCCCACGGGACGAAGTGGCCGCTGGCGGGGACGATCAGTGGGCCGGTGCAGTCGAGGCAGGCGGCCGCCATCTTCTGCGGGAACGAGGGCAGCACGACGTGGTCCTCGGGGCCGTAGAGCACGAGGCTGGGCACCGGGGTCTGCTCGAACATGCGGGGCGTGTCCTCCATCGCCCGGCGCCCGGCGCTGTGCTCGTAGACGGCCCACGAGGCGCGCAGCCGCTCGGCGTCGGCGAAGGGCTCGGTGTGGAAGGCGACCTCCTCGGCGGTGAAGGCGTCGGGCGTGCCCCAGAGCCGGTGGCCGTACATCGGAGCCACCCAGGCCCGGCGGCGCTCGGGGGTGTCCAGCTCGGCCAGGAGGGCGTCGGGCTCCGTGGCCTGGCGAAAGAAGTAGTCGGTCGTCGCGGAGCGACGGCCCCTAGGGCGGTGGGTGGGGTCGGAGGACGTGTAGTCCGACTGGGCCCGGCGTCCCCGCAGGTCGTCGGGTGCGAGCCCGGCCGCGGCGTAGACGTCGTCCAGCAGCGGGGTGACCGTGTTGAAGACGACCTGGTGGGTGACGAAGCCGGGGAACCGGAGGCCGAGGTCGTAGAGCACCACGCCGCCGACGTCGCCGCCGGCCACGGTCGTCGTGTCGTGCCCGAGCACGTCGTGGACGAGGGCGTGGAGGTCGAGGCTGTAGGCGGCGATGTCGTAGAACCCGTCGGCGGCGAGGCCCGAGTCGCCGTAGCCCCGGAGGTCGGGGACGATCACCTCGTAGCCGGCCTCGGCCAGCGGCTCGATCACCCGCCACCAGATCCGCTTGGTCTCGGGGTAGCCGTGGACGAGCAGCAGCGGCCGCCCGCCGACCCCCTCCCGCACGAAGGCCAGCTCGACCTTCCCCCGCACCTCGGCGTGGTGGACCGTGAACCGCCCCGGATCCGTGTCAGCGCTGCCCATGGCGCCGCAGTCTGTCCCCCACCCGCTCCCCCCGCCCGCCCTGGCCCGCCCTGCCCGCCCCCGCCCCCGCCCCCGGCCGGCCCCGGCCCGTTCTGAGGCGCAGCCGTTCTGAGGCGCAGCCGTTCTGAGGCGCAGCCGTTCTGAGGCGCACGGGGATCGGCGCCAGCGCCGCCACGCCTCAGAACGGGGTGGGCGCTTCGCTGTCACACCCCCTCGGTAGAACGCCGGCATGGACCCGCACATCGAACGGGCCATCGCCGAGCGGGCCCGAAGACAGCTCGGCCACATCACCCGTCACCAAGCCCGTGCCGCCGGCGCCAGCCCGACGGCGATCCGGCGCCGCATCGACGAGGGCCTCTGGCTCCCCACCGGAGACCACACCCTCCGGCTCGCCTCCGCGCCGCCGAGCCCCGAGGGTGCGGTGGCTGCCGCGTGCCTCGACCTCCGGGGCGTCGCCTCGCACCGCACCGCCGGGTGGCTCCATGGGCTGCTCCCCCCGCCCGGCATCATCGACGTGACCGTCCCCAAGGGCCGATCGACCACGATGACCGCACGGCGGCGGGGGCTGTGCATCCACACGTCGACCAACCTGCCGGCCGACGACGTCACGGTCGTGGACGGGATCCCCGTCACCAGCGTGGCCCGGTCGCTGATGGGGTTGGCCGCCCTCGACGAGACCGAGGTGCCCCACGAGCAGCTGGTCGACGTGGTCGAGGCCGCCGTGCAGCGGGGCATGGCGTCGGATCGGTGGCTCTGGTGGTTGCTGGAGCAGCGCCGGTGCCGGGGCCGCAACGGCGTCATCCGTTTCGAGGACGTCCTGGCCGAGCGGGCCCGGCTCGGCCCGACGGAGAGCTGGCTCGAGCGGGCGGTGCTGCGGATCATCGACGACGCCGGCCTGCCGCGGCCCGTCGTCCAGCGCCGCATCCGCCGTCGGGGCCGGTTCGTCGCCCGGGTCGACCTGGCCTACGACCCGGGGCTGATCCTCGTCGAGGCCCTCGGCTACCGGTACCACGCCACCCGGGAGCAGCAGAGCCGGGACGCGGCGCGGGCCAGCGAGCTCCAGCTGATGGGCTGGGACGTCCACCAGGTCACCTACGACCAGGTGGTGCGGACACCGCAGTGGGTCGCCCACGTGGTCCGCACCGCGCTCGCCAACGCCGGCATCATCGCCGCCCCGGCCGCCTGACCCCCGAGGGCTCGCTTCCGAGGCGCACCGGTCGTTCCGGCGACCCCCCTGCGCCTCAGAACCGGGTGGGTCCGTTCTGAGGCGGACGAGGTTCGCCGACGAACGCTGTGCGCCTCAGAACGGCTGCGCCTCAGAACGGGGCAGGGGCACCGCAGGACGGGGTGGGCGTCTCAGGGTGGGGTGGTCTCGACGACGAAGCGGAAGCGGGCGCGGCCCTCGGACCACATGGGGAAGTTGGTGCCCCAGAGGTTGTCGTGGAGGCAGACCCACACGCCCTCGGCCGGGACCGGCTGGTCGCGGGTGAAGCGGAGGAGGCGGGGGCGGTCGCCGGGAGCCGACGCGAGGGCCACGAGCGGGGCGTCGAGGGTGCGGAGGGCGACGGCGCCGTCGGGGCCGGGCCAGCGGACGCCCTCGCCGACGGCGTGGAGCTGGCGGTTGCCCCCGGGGACGACGTCGAGCGGGGAGACGTCCTGGCCCAGCTTGTCGAGCACCAGGGCGTCGGGGTCGGCGACGACGGGCCGGAAGGCGAGCCACGTCGCCTCGGGCAGCCGGTTGGCCGGCTTGGCGTCCCACCGCAGCTCCAGGCCGAGCCGAGCCGGGCCGGTGGCCGGGCTGACATCGGTGACGTGCAGCTCGACCCGGGCCGGCGCCCCCGAGCGGGTCGTCGCCTCCTCGGGCAGCGTCAGCCCGACGACGAGCGAGGACGGGTCGGGCCGCCCCGACAGGGTCTCGCCCCGGTGGACGGCGACGGCCGCCGGCTCCCACCAGGCCGAGGTGGCCCCGGCGGCGTCGATCCCGGGCTTGAGGTTGTCCTCGACGGCCCACCACTCGTCCTCGGGCGTGCTGCGCACGTAGGTGTCCCAGCGGTCCCGGTAGTCGGCCTCGGAGAAGGCCTGGTGCCCGAGGAGCCCGAGCGGGTGGTCGGCGTCGGCCAGGACTCGGCCGTCGACGGTGTCGACCAGGTGGGTGATCGCCCCGGTCGCCGGGTCGACGCCGACCTCCCACTCCCCCACCGGCACGACCGTCCCGGGTGCGACCGGCGCCCCGGGCAGACGCGGCGGCAGCGGGTCGTCGAGCACCCGCAGCGTCGCCTCGGCCGCCTGGCGCAGCCCGTCGCTGGCGATGGCGGCCACGGCGGCGTCGACGTAGGCCCGCTGCTCGGCCCACGACGCCTCGTAGGCCCGTCCCGCCGCCGAGGCCCGGAGCGACGGCAGCGTCGACCGGCCCCAGCGGGTGCGATCGGGCAGGTGTGTCTTCTCGTCGAGGCCCCAGGTGTGCTCGGCCACCAGCAGCAGGTGCTCGTGGAAGCCCCGCAGCCGGGAGTCGTCGGGCGCCACCATGCCCTCGGCGGCCCACGCCCGGCGGAGCCGCAGCAGCTCGCGGTACCGGGCGACCTTGCCGGGGTCGGAGCCCACGCCGTGGATCCACGTGTCGCCGATCTCGGACGTCACCACCGGCAGGTCGGCGGCGATCGGCCGCAGCGCCTCGGCGAAGGCGTCGAGGGTCGAGCCGACGACCGTGGCCCCCGGCACCCGGTCCCGCAGGGCGGCGAAGGACGCCACGACGTCGTCGGGGCCCGGCGGGCCGAGGTTGTCGCCGGTGTGGGCGAAGGCCAGGGCGGCGGGGCTGCCGGGCACGACGGTGAGGTCGCCGTACCCGCCGGCCTGGTACACGACGGTCACCTCGGCGCCGTCGGGCGACCGCCAGCGGAACACCGGGGGCACGTCGGGCACGGTCGCCACCGGGTTGACGCCGACGTGGAGCAGCTCGACGCCGGCGCTCGCCAGCAGGGGCACGAGGCCGCGGGTGTGGCCGGGGACGTCGGTCAGCTTGGCCGCGATCGTGCGCCGGCCGAAGCGGTGGTCGAGCCGGGCGGCGATCTCCAGCCCGGCCTCGACCAGCCCGACGTCGGCCAGCTCGGTGTGGGTCGTGAACGGGAGGGCGTGCCAGGCCAGGTCGCCGGCGGCGATCGCCTCCTCGGCGGCGCGGCGACCGGCGGCGTCGGTCCGCTCGAGGAAGGTGTGGACGAGCCACGAGCCGGTCGTCCAGACGAAGCGCTCGGGCCCGCCCCGCGCCCGCAGCGTGGCCGCCAGGGCCAGGGCGGCGGGGATGTACCGATCGACGTAGGTCGCCACCACGTCGGCGGCGGGGGCGGTGAAGCCGATGTCGAGGTGGGTCTTGGCCACCAGGTGCACCGTCTCGACGTCGCTCACGGGGTCGAGCCTGGCACGGCCGGCCAGGGGTAGCGTCACCGTGGATGCGCGCCGAGGGACGGAACGGGGCCGTCGACCTCGTCGGCGCGGTGGCCACGATCCGCTCGGCGCTCCCCCGGCTCACCTACCGGCTCGGCGGGCGGCGACGGGCCCTCGCCCCGACCCGGCTCGCGGGCCCGCCGGAGGGGCCGTGGGCGGCCGAGGACGCGCACGTCCGCCTGACCCTGTCGACCCGGCCGGCGGGCCCGGACGAGCGTGCCGGCCTCCTCGTCCGGCTGGCCGTGACCGTCCTCGGCGACCGGCCGGTGCGGCTCGACGACGCCGTCCTCCTCGCCACCGGCGGCCCCGCCGGGCTGGAGCTCGGGGCGGGCCCGGGGACCTGGTCGCTCTACCGCAACGGCTGGAGCTCGTGGGCCAACGCCCGGGCCTTCCGCATGTCCGAGACCGACTCGGACCCGTGGCTGTTCAACGTCCGCGCCGCCACCCTCGACCCCGAGACCCTGCGCTCGGGCGAGCCCGGTCGCTTCCGCAGCGAGCTGGTGGCCGGGCTGACCGACCTCGCCACCGGCGCCAGCCTCGTCCTCGGCTTCGTCGGCGGGGCCCGCTGCCTGTCGGTCGTCGACCTCGGCGTCGACCTCCCCGGCGAGCGGCTGGCCGACGACGACCCGACCGGTGGGCGGCTGGCCGAGCTGGCCGCCACCTGCCGGTTCGACGGGGTCACGGTCGAGCCCGGCGCCACCGTCGCCACCGAGGACCTGCTGGTGGTCGACGGGTCCGACGCCCACGACCTGCTGGAGCGGTGGGCGGCGACCCTCGGGGCGGCCCAGGGCGCCCGGGTGCCGGCCCGCCCGCCCCACGGCTGGTGCAGCTGGTACTACCACCGCTCCCGCGTCACCGAGGACGACATCCGCCGGGCCCTGGCCGCCGCCGAGGGCGTGGCCGCCGACATCCCGCTCGGCTACGTGATGGTCGACGACGGCCACCAGGCCGCGGTCGGCGACTGGCTCACCACCAACGCCACGTTCCCCTCGGGCCTCGCCGCCCTGGCCGGCGACATCACCGCCACCGGGCGCGACGCCGGCATCTGGATCGCCCCGTTCATCGTCGACCCCGACAGCGACGCCGCCCGGGCCCACCCCGAGCGGATCCTCGTCGACGAGGCCGGCAACCCGGTCACCGCCCTGTGGCACCCGAAGTGGAACCGCCGCCACGCCATGCTCGCCCTCGACTGCACCCGCCCCGACGTCCGGGCCCACCTGGAGATGGTGGCCCGGACCCTGCGGCACGACTGGGGGTTCCGGGTCCTCAAGCTCGACTTCTGCTTCGCCGCGGCCCTGCCTGGCCGCCGCCACGACGCCACCCTGACCCGGGCCCAGGCGCTGCGGGCCGGGCTCGACGCCGTCCGCAGGGGCGCCGGCGACGACGCCGTCCTGATCGGTTGCGGGCTCCCGCTCGGTCCCGCCGTCGGCGTCGTCGACGGGATGCGCATCGGCACCGACGTGGCCCCCGTGTGGGGCGGGCGCATCGGCCGGTGGGCCACCGGCGACCAGGGCGGCTGGTCGACCCGGATCGCGCTGCGCAACACGCTCACCCGGGCCTTCCTCCACGGCCACCTGTGGGCCAACGACCCCGACTGCGTGATGGTCCGGACCGACCGCACCCGGCTGACCGACGCCGAGGTCCGGTTCCTCGTCGCCGCCGTCGCCCTCACCGACGGGATGATCGTCAGCTCCGACCGGCTCGACCTCGTCCCGCCCGAGCGGCTCGACCTCCTCCGATTGGCCCACGACCTGGCCGGCGGCCGGTGCCGCGTCGTCGGCCTGCTCGACGGGCCCGAGCCGACCACCGTCATCTCGACCAAGGCCCACGAGGTGCTGTGGGGCCACCTCCACTGGGGCGACCGGTCGACCCGGGCCCACGTCACCTTCGAGGGACCCGAGTGGGACCGGCTCGGCCTGGCCGTGCCGGCGACCGTCGTCGAGGCCTTCAGCGGCGAGGTGCTGCCCGTGCGTGGGGGTCGGGTCGACCTCGGCCGGCTCGACCCCCACGACGTGCGGGTGCTGCGGATCCCCCGCTAGCCCGGGTCGTAGACGGACACGTGGGCGACGGGCGTGGGGGTGTCGTCGCCGACGTGGACGATCACCGTCTCGTCCCGGTCGGGCGCCTCGTAGGTGCACTGCGGGTCGTCGTCGAGCGAGAAGCACCCCGTGCGCTCCCACCCCGGGCCACCCGGGTCGGCCAGGCGGAAGAGGGTGTCGACGTCGGTCGCGGGGGCGACGCGGAGGGCCGCCTGCCGGTCGCCGGCGCCCCAGGCCTGGACGAGGTCGTCGGCCAGGCCGGCCAGCTCGGGGGTGACGTCGTCGGTGACGGTGCCGAAGGTGACGGTGGCGATCGGGTCGGCCCCCTGCTGGGTCGTGAGGCTCTCGCCCCGGGACGCGCTGGTGAACGTGCAGTACCACTCGACCGCCGTGCTGTCGCAGGCCAGCAGCTCCCAGTCGTCGCCGCCCGGGTCGGCGTGGCCGAAGAGCCGGTCGACGACCTCGGGGGTGGCCAGCTGGGCCGCCCGCTCCCGGTCGCCGGCGCCCCAGGCCCGCACCAGCTCCGCCGCCCACTCGGTCGTCCCCGCCGTCGGTAGCGGGTCGCCAGCCTGGGACGGTGGCGCCGTGGTGTCGGCCGGCTCGCTCCCCGACGGCGGCGGCGCCGTCGTGCCGGTCTCCGCCGACGACGGCGGGCTCGCCGCCTCCGTGGTCGTGGTGGTCGTCGTGGTGGTGGTCCGGTCCGCCGAGTCGTCGTCGTCACTGCATGCCGCCAGCAGCAGGGCGAGGCTCAACGGAGCAGCCGCCAGCGCGGCTCTCCTGTGGTTCCTCATGCCCCCACCCCTATCCGCCCGATCGGACGCCGACGCCTACAGGAACGGGGTGAGCACCCCCAGGGACGCCGGTCAGACGCGGTCGCCCGGGGTGGCGGTGAGCTGGGTGGTCCCGCCGTCGGGGGCGACCAGGACGAGGCCTCTGTCGGACGCCGACGTCACCAGCCACCCTCCGGCCAGGAGCACGACGCCGGTCTCCTCGTCGGGGCTGTGCGAGCGGTTGACGGCTTCGCTCCCGTCGAGCGCGCCGACGAACACGTCACGGTTCCCGGCGACGTCGGCGATGTAGGCGATCGACCGGCCGTCGGGTGCGAACGACGGCGAGGAGGCCGGCGCGTCGACGGGGAAGGACTCCACGCTCGTCCCGTCGTCGGCCCGGACCAGCTCGATGGTGTCGCGCCGCGACCCGGGGCGGACGTAGGCGATGAGCTCGCCGTCCGCGCTCCAGTCCGGGTCGGCCTCGTCTGCCGTGCCGTCGGCCAGGACCCGGACGGCGCCGGAGTCGAGGTCGAGGATCCGGACGCCCTCGCTCCCCCCGGCATCGGTGACGAAGGCGACCTGGCGACCATCGGGGGCGAGGGCGGTCGATGTGACCTCGCCCTCGACGGCGAAGGTGCGGGGCTCCTGGGACCCGTCCGCAGGCCCGACGAGGATGACGTGGCCACCCTCCTCCTCGACCGCGGCGGCGACGAGCGTGGCGTCGGGGGTGGTGCTGGGGCCGGCGATCGACCGGCCACCGAGCGCAGGCTCGGGGTCACCCTGCGCCACGTCGAGCAGGAAGGCCTGCGGATCGCCGGTCGCCCGGCTGAGGACGGCGACGATGCCCTCCGCATCGGTCGTCTCGACCGTCGGCTCCCCGCCCTCCACCGTGGTCGGCCCCCCGTCCGGACCGGTGCCCTCCTCGGTGGTCGTCGTGTTCGGGCCGTCGTCGGCGCGGGAGTCGTCCTCACCACCGGTCAGGGCGAGGACCAGCATGGCGATGGCCACACCGGTCCCGATGATCCAGGTCGCCACCTCGAGACGGGCGCGCCACACCCCCTTGGCGACCGGCACGTCGGCCACTACGGCTCGGTGGTCGTGGTCGTCCCGTCCTCGCCCTCGACCGGCTCGTCGTCCACGGCGCCCGGCGACCCCACCAGGCGGGCATCGCCCCACACGCCGTCGGCATCCTGGTAGTCGTCGAGGCTCGTGATGCGCAGCACCAGTCGCAGGCCGCCGGACACGTCCACGTCGACCTCGGCGGTCGCGCCCAGTCCCAGGACCTCGTTGAACAGCGACGTGCCGTCGACCAGCACCTCGAACCGGACCTGCGCGGTCGACTCGGAGTCGTCCGAGAGGCCGACCGTGGCCTTGAACCGCTCCCAGTCGCGGCCGAGGTTGTACTCGGCAGTGCAGTCCGACTCGTAGGCGCCGTAGTACAGGCTGTTCGGGAACGTCTCGCCGTTCACCTCGACCTCACCGGTGTTCGGCGAGCAGTCGTCACCGACGACGCCGATCTCGGCGAGCGAACCGATCACCGGCGTCCGGGCGACCTGGACGAGGATCTCGCTGGTGGCGTCCTCGTCGGCGGCTGGGGTGGTGGCGACCACCTCACCGTCGGCCAGCGTGTCGTCGAGGACCTCCTCGACGCGGACCTCGATGGCGCGCTCCTCGGCCCACTCCTCGACGTCGGAGATCAGCAGGCCGACGAAGTCGGGCACCGGGCCGATCGGCTTGGCCACGATCAGGTCGACGTCGTCCGTGATCCGCTGGCCCGAGCCGGGGACCTGCTCGATGATGGTCCCGGCTTCCTCCAGGCTCTCCCGCTCGGTGATCCGGATCCCGTCGTCGATCCCGAGGTCGCCGAGCTCCTCCCGGGCCTCGTCCTCGGTGAGCCCGAGCAGATCGGGCATGAAGGCATCGGCCTCTTCCTCCTCGGAGGTGGTGGTCGTGTCGTCCTCGGGCTGCTCGGTCATCGACGTCGAGGTCTCGTCACCGGCCCCGGTCGGCTCCTCGTCGTCGCCACCGCCACCACAGCCGCTGACGGCCAGCGCCACCACCAGGACGACCGCGATCGACCACCGACGTGAGCTCTTCCTCATGATCCCTCCCCGGGAGATGTCGGCAGGCAACGTAGCCTGTCAGCGCCGCGGGTGACGAAGGTCAGAGGTGGTCGCGGAGCACCCCCACGACGGCGGTGGCTTGGGCGAGGGGGTCGCCGTCGGCGGGGGTGAGGCGGAGCTCGGGGGCGGCGGGGGCCTCGTAGGGGTCGTCGATGCCGGTGAAGCCGGTGATCTCGCCGGCCCGGGCCTTGGCGTAGAGGCCCTTGGGGTCGCGCTGCTCGCACAGCTCGATCGGGGTGTCGACGAAGACCTCGACGAAGGGGACGCCGGCGGCCTCGTGGGCGGCGCGGGCCCGGTCCCGGCCGGCCCGGTAGGGCGAGATGAGGGGGACGAGGGCGACGACGCCGGCGTCGGCCAGCAGCAGCGCCACCTCGCCGGCCCGGCGGACGTTCTCGTCGCGGTCGTCGGCGGAGAAGCCGAGGTCGGCGTTGAGCCCGTGGCGCAGGTTGTCGCCGTCGAGCCGGTAGGCGGGCTGGCCGGCGGCGACCAGCAGGCCCTCCAGGGCCACCGCCACGGTCGACTTGCCCGACCCCGACAGCCCGGTCAGCCACACGGTCGCGCCCCGGTGCGGCCGCTCGTCGCGACCGACCGAGCCCCCGTGCCAGGTGACGTTGGTGCTCAGAGGATCATCCCCGCGCCGACTGTTCCGTTGGTGTCCTCGTCGATGAGGATGAAGCTGCCGGTGGTGCGGTTGCGGCGGTACTCGTCGCAGAACAGCGGGAGGGTGGTGCGGAGGGTGACCCGGCCGATCTCGTTGAGCACGAGCTCGGGGGCGGCCTCGTCACGGTGCAGCGTGTTGACGTCGAGCCGGTACTGGAGGTCCTTGACCAGGGCTCGGGCGCTGCGGGTGGTGTGCTTGATGGCCAGCTTGCGCCGGGGCGTCAGCGCCGACGTCTCGTCCATCCAGCAGACCATGGCCTCGATGTCCTGGGTGACCCGGGGCTGGTTGTGGGGCCGGCAGATCATGTCGCCGCGCGAGATGTCGATCTCGTCGGTCAGCGTGATCGCCACCGACATCGGGCTGTAGGCCTCGTCGACGGGCCCGTCGGCGGTGTCGATCGACTTCACCCTCGAGGTGAAGCCCGACGGCAGCACCAGCACCTCGTCGCCCGGCTTGAACGAGCCCCCGGCGACGGTGCCGGCGTAGCCCCGGTAGTCGTGGTGCTCGGCCGAGTGGGGCCGGATCACGTACTGGACGGGGAAGCGGGCGTCGATCAGGTTGCGGTCGCTGGCGATGTGGACCTGCTCCATGTGGTGGAGCAGCGAGGCGCCCTCGTACCACGGCATGTTCTCGCTGCGGGTCACCACGTTGTCGCCGACCAGGGCCGACACGGGGATGGTGGTGAGGTCGCTGATGTCGAGCTTGGCCGCGAAGTCCCGGAACTCGTCCGAGATCTCGCGGAACCGCTCCTCGGACCAGTCGACGAGGTCCATCTTGTTGACGCACAGCACCAGGTGCGGGATCTGGAGCAGCGACGAGAGGAAGGCGTGGCGGCGGGACTGCTCGACGATCCCCTTGCGGGCGTCGACCAGGATCAGGGCCAGGTCGGCGGTCGAGGCGCCGGTGACCATGTTCCGCGTGTACTGGATGTGGCCGGGGGTGTCGGCGATGATGAACTTGCGGCGGGGCGTGGCGAAGTAGCGGTAGGCCACGTCGATGGTGATGCCCTGCTCGCGCTCGGCCCGCAGCCCGTCGGTGAGCAGCGCCAGGTTGGTGTACTCGGCGCCCATCCGGGCCGAGGTGGCCTCGACCGCCTCCAGCTGGTCCTCGAAGATCGCCTTCGAGTCGTACAGGAGCCGCCCGATCAGGGTGCTCTTGCCGTCGTCCACCGAGCCGGCCGTGGCCAGCCTGAGCAGCTCGCTCACTAGAAGTAGCCCTCTCGCTTGCGATCCTCCATGCCGGCCTCGCTGATGCGGTCGTCGGCCCGGGTGGCGCCCCGCTCGGTCAGCCGGGTGGCGGCGACCTCGTCGATGACCTGCTCGATCGTGGCGGCGGTCGACTCGACGGCGCCGGTGCCGGTGGCGTCGCCGATGGTGCGGAACCGCACGGTGCGGGTCTCGACCACCTCGTCGTCGCCGAGGGTGATGTGCCGGGTGACGCCGATCCACATGCCGTCCCGCTGGACCACCTCGCGCTCGTGGGCGAAGTAGAGGGCGGGCAGCGAGACCTCGTCGGCGCCGATGTACTGCCAGATGTCGAGCTCGGTCCAGTTGCTCAGGGGGAACACCCGGATGTGCTCACCCCGGTGGTGGCGGCCGTTGTAGAGGCTCCACAGCTCGGGGCGCTGGTTCTTGGGGTCCCACTGGCCGAACTCGTCGCGGAAGCTGAAGACCCGCTCCTTGGCCCGGGCCTTCTCCTCGTCGCGGCGGGCCCCGCCGAAGACGGCGTCGAACTCGTTCTCCTCGATCGCCTCGAGCAGCACCGGTGTCTGGATCCGGTTGCGGGTGGCCCCCTGGCCGGCGGCCTCCTTGACCTTGCCGGCGGCGAGGGCATCGGGCACCGAGGCGACGACGAGGCGCAGCCCGTGCTTCTCGACCTCGGCGTCGCGGAAGGCGAGGACCTCGTCGTAGTTGTGGCCGGTGTCGATGTGCATCACCGCGAACGGGAGCTTGGCCGGCCAGAAGGCCTTGCGGGCGATGTGGAGCATCACGGCCGAGTCCTTGCCCCCGCTGAAGAGGAGCACGGGGCGCTCGAACTCGGCCGCCACCTCCCGGATGATGTGGATGGCCTCGGCCTCGAGGGACCGGAGGTGCGAGAGCTGGTAGCTCGGCGCGGGGGACGGAGCTGGCACGACGGGCGAGCGTAGCGGTGGGCCATCGGGCATCCCGACCCCGTCGGCAGGTCCGGCCGGTTGTGGACCGTTCGCGCCCGAGGCCACACGCCGTCGCGCCACCCGGCTGGCGCCTCGCCGGCGTGGCCGGGCCAGACTGCTCCGATGTCCCCCGACGACGGCTCCATCCCGATCGCCTCCGCCGACGACCACGCCCTGGCCGTCCGGTTGGCCGACGAGGCCGGGGCCCTCCTCCTCCGGCTGCGCGAGGAGCTGGCCGGCCAGGGCTCGGCCACCCTCAAGCGCGAGGGCGACCGCCAGGCCCACGAGCTGCTGGTCCGGCGGCTGGCCGAGGAGCGCCCCGACGACGGGGTCCTGTCCGAGGAGGGGCGCGACCAGCGCGAGCGGCTCGACAAGGCCCGGGCGTGGATCGTCGACCCGCTCGACGGCACCCGCGAGTTCAGCGAGCCGCCCCGGGTCGACTGGGCGGTGCACGTCGCCCTCGTCGCCGCCGGCCGGCCCATCGCCGGCGCCGTCGCCCTCCCCGCCCAGGGGGTCACGCTGTCGACCGCCACCCCCTCCCCCACCCCGCCCCCGCCGCCGAGCCCGCCCCGGGTGATCGTCAGCCGCAGCCGCCCCCCGATGGTGGCCCTGGCCATCGCCGAGGCCCTCGGCGCCGAGCTGGTCGAGATGGGCTCGGCCGGGGCCAAGGTGGCCGCCGTGGTGCAGGGCGTGGCCGACGTCTACCCCCACGCCGGCGGCCAGTACGAGTGGGACAGCTGCGCCCCGGTGGCGGTGGCCTCGGCCGCCGGGCTGCACTGCTCGCGGATCGACGGCGCCCCGCTCCGCTACAACCAGCCCGACCCGTGGCTCCCCGACCTGCTGGTCTGCCCGCCCCACCTGGTCGACGAGATCCTCGCCGTCACCCGGAGCGCCTTCTACTGATCGTGGAGTGACGGCACCCGGATGGCGACGACGGCGATGTCGTCGGCGGCCGACTCGGGGTCGCGGAAGTCGTCGACCGCCTTCAGGACCCGGCCGGTGACGTCCGCGGCCGAGGTCAGCCCGGCGGCGCCCTCCAGCGAGGCGATCAGCCGGCCCTCGCCGAACTGCTCGGGCCCGTCGCGGGCCTCGGTCACGCCATCGGTGTAGAGCACCAGGCTGTCGCCGGGTTCGAGGGCGAGCTCGACCTCCTGGAGGGGCGGGCTGGGGAGCACGCCGAGCAGCGTGCCGGTGGCCTCGACCCGCTCGACGGTGCCGTCGGCCCGCAGCAGCAGCGGCCGGGGGTGGCCGCCGCAGGCGACGGCGGCGGTGGCCCGGCCCCGCCCCGGGGTCAGCGACACCAGCACGGCGGTGGCGAAGCGGGTGTCGTCGATCTGGTCGAGGATGGCGTCGTTGGTGGCGGTGAGGACCGACGCCGGGCCCGCGGAGCCGAGCCCGGGCGCCACCGCCCGCAGCGTGTGGCGGAACAGGCCGGTGACCGCGGCGGCCGCCGGGCCCTTGCCGCAGACGTCGCCGAGCACGACGTTCCACCCGTCGGAGGTCTCGAAGACGTCGTAGAAGTCGCCCCCGATCTCGATCCCCGCCTCGGCCACCCGGTAGTCGGCCCACAGGTCGACGCCGGGGATCTCGGGGAGCGCCGGGGGCAGCAGCGTCTGCTGGAGGGCCCGGGCCACCTCGGTGCGCGAGTCGAACAGGGCGGCGGTGTCGATGGCGGTGGCGGCCCGGCTGGCGATGTTCTCCAGCAGGTTCTGGTCGTCGGCGTCGTAGGAGCGGGTGCCCGTGGTGACCAGGGTGATGCCGCCGAGCACCCGGCCCCGCGACACCAGCGGGGCGACGAGGGCCGAGCGCGGGGCCAGGGCGGTGAGCACGGCCTTGTGCTCCTCGTCGACGGCGACCGCCTCGAGGTCGGCGACGGTGATGTCCTCCACCCGCTCCGAGCGCCCGGTGCGCATGGCCCGGCGGACGCTCCAGATGCCGTCGCCGCCGGCGTCGCGCCGCCGGACCCGCATCTCCTCGATCAGCGGGACCTGGCGGGGGTCGATGTGGACGATCGCCATCGTCTCCATCTCGCCGTTCTCGTCGAGGGCGTCGAGGGTGCACCAGTCGGCGATGCGGGGCACGAGCAGGGCCGCCAGGGTCTCGTGGACGGCCCGCGGGGTCAGCGTGGTGGCCAGGGCGCCGCTGATCTCGGCCAGCAGCGCCAGCCGCTCCCGCGACGCCTCGGCCGCCAGCCGCGCCGCGTGCTCGCGCTCGAGCAGGCGGAGCTTGACGTCCTCCATGACGTGGCGCTCGGTGACGTCGGTGGCCACGCCGATCATCCGCAGCGGGGTGCCGTCGCGGGTGGCGACCACCCGGCCCCGGCTCTCGACCCAGCGGACCTCGCCGTTGGGCAGCCGCATCCGGAACTCGTCCTCGTACTCGGTGCCGTTCTGGGCGGCGCCGACCAGGGCGGCCTGGGCCGCGTCCCGGTCCTCCTCGGCGATGGCGGCGATGACGTCGGCGCCGCGCTGGCCGAAGGTGCCCGGCTCCAGCCCGGCGATCGCCTCCATCCGGGGCGACCAGATGACCCGCCCGGTGACGAGGTCCCAGTCCCACGTGCCCATGCCGCCGGCGTCGAGGGTCAGGTCGAGGCGGGCCAGGCTCTCGCGCTGGCGGCGGGAGGCGAGGCGCTCGTCGGTGACCTCGACGAAGATGATCCCGGCGCCGAAGAGGGCGGAGTCGGCCCGGCGGATCGGGAAGGCGCTGACCTGCCAGTAGCGCCGCCGGCCGGGGTCGCCGGTGCGGAGCTCGACGGGCTCGCCGGCCCGCGACTCCGTCAGGGCCCGCCGGGCCAGCGGGGTGAGCTCGGCGGCCAGCGCCGGGACCAGCTGGTCGAGGGTCACCAGCGGGGTCAGGCCGGCGTCGGGGCCGGCGGGGCGGGCCTCGACGGCCACGGCGGCGACGTCGCGGAGGGCCTCGTTGTGGTGGAGCACCCGGAGGTCGGTGTCGACCACGACGGTGGCCACCGGGGCGTGGGCCAGGAGCGAGTCGAGGACGGCGCGGACCCGGATCCGCTCGCCCTGCTCGGCCTCGGCCTGGCGGGCCAGCCGGGCGGTCTCGGCCAGGAGGGCGCACTCGGCGGCCAGGCTCTCCAGGGCGGTGACGACGGCCGGGGTGAAGTGGTCGACGGCGCGCGACATCAGGGCCAGCACGCCGACGGCCCGGTCCTCGGCGACCAGCGGCAGGAGCACCCCGCTGGCGAAGCCGAGCCGCTGCCAGATGGCCATGACCTCGGGCGTCGGCGCCATCTCGGCCAGCTCGGCCTCGGTCCGGCGGCGGACGGCGGCCCGCCGGGTGACCAGGGGCTCGGCCATGTCCGGGGTGGTGCGGGGGTCGATGCTGGGGGCGGCCTGGAGCTGCTCGATCAGCGGGGCGAGGGTCGCGTCGCGGTGGTGGGCGGCGGCCCGCTGGAGGGTGCCGTCGGGCTGGACCAGGTGGATCGTCCCCCAGTCCGAGAACGACTCGACGACCAGCTCCAGCAGCCGCTGGGTCGAGCCGATGCTGTCGGGCTCGGCGGCGAACGCCATCGCCACCCGGGCTGCGAGCGCGGAGGGGTCGACCGGGTTGCCTGCGATCGCGTCGCCCTGCGCCTGAGACCCCAGGGCCACGCACCGAGACTACGCCGTCACGCGCCATCACACGTCGCCTGCGGGCCCGAGCGCGATCGCCGCAAGGTGCCTGGCACCTTGCGGCGGTCGCCCGTCGGTTCGGCGGTGCGCTCCCGGTGGAGCCCGGGCCCGTCGGCGGACCAGACTTCGGCCCGTGACAGCTGCCACGGAGCCCTCGCCGGACCTGGAGCGGGGCGCCTTCACCGCCCGGGGCCCCTGGGTCGTCCCCGCCGACCTGCCCTGGCGGGCAGCCGTGCCCGGCGAGCGGGCCCGCATCCGCCGCCGGCTCCCCGACCTGGTCGAGCCGTCGCGGGTGCCGCCCCTCGGCCGCCTGGCCCGGGTCACCCGCCACCTCGGCCCCGCCGTCGGGCTGTGGGCCGTCGGCGCCCGCCGGCGGGGCGGCACGGAGTCCCGCGCCGACCTGGCCCGCCGGCTCCGCCTCGCCGCCGAGGCCCTCGGGCCCACGTACATCAAGCTCGGCCAGATCATCGCCAGCGGCGAGGGCCTCTTCCCCGCCGAGCTGGTCGAGGAGATGAAGCGCTGCCGCGACCAGGTGCCACCCGAGCGCTTCGCCGTGGTCCGGGCCGCCGTCGAGGAGGACCTCGGGACGCCGCTCGACGCCGTCTTCGCCCGCTTCGACCGCCGTCCGCTGGCCGCCGCCTCGATCGCCCAGGTCCACGCCGCCGCCCTCCACCCGACCGAGCCCGGCGGCGAGCCGATCGAGGTCGTGGTCAAGGTCCAGCGGCCCGGCATCGCCGAGCTGGTCGAGGCCGACCTGAAGGTGATGGCGTGGCTGGCGCCCCACTTCGTCGGCCGGATCCCCGTCGCCGCCCTGGCCAACCCGCCGGCCCTGGTCGAGCTGTTCGGCGAGACGATCACCGAGGAGCTCGACTTCCGCCTGGAGGCCGACAACATGCTCGAGGTGGCACGGGTCTTCGCCCAGCTCGGCAGCGACGCCTACGTCGTCCCCCGGCCCCACCCCGAGCTGGTCACCCGGCGGGTGATGGTGATGGAGCGGCTGGCCGGGTTCTCCTTCGAGGACGTGGTCGGGATGCAGGCGGCCGACATCGACACCACCCAGGTCGTGCGGTCGGGGATGATCGGCTTCCTCGAGGGGGCGATGTTCCACGGCATCTTCCACGGCGACCTCCACGCCGGGAACCTCTTCGTCCTCCCCGACGGGCGCACCGCCCTGCTCGACTTCGGCATCACCGGCCGGATGGGCGAGGAGCGCCGCCAGGCCTTCCTCCGGCTGCTGGTCGGCGCCTCGATGAACGACGTCCGGGGCCAGCTGGCCGCCATCCGCGACCTCGGCGCCCTGCCCGCGGACGTCGACCTCGACGCCGTGATCCGGGACCTGAAGCTCGACGCCCCGGTGGTCGACCCGACGACGATGACCCCCGAGCAGCTGACGGCCGAGATCCAGCAGACGCTCAAGGGCCTCCTCGGCTACGGGGCCAAGATGCCCAAGGAGCTGATGCTCTTCGTCAAGAACATGGTCTTCCTCGACGGGGCCATCGCCACCCTCGCCCCCGACCTCGACCTGTTCGCCGAGATCGCCCACATCGCCACCCACTTCGCCACCCGTCACGGCGCCCGGATCGCCACCGAGACCGGCATCGACGAGACGGCCTGGGAGCTCGACATGGGCGGCGTCCGGGCCATGTACGGCGTCGAGGACGGCACCGACGCCCTGACCCACCGCCAGCTCCAGCAGCGCCGCGAGGTCATCGGCCAGCGCCTCGCCGCCCGCCAGCGCCCCTCCCTCCGCGACCAGCTCAAGAAGCGCCGCGAGTCCCGCCACCGTCGCTGAGCCTGCCTACGATCGGCGGGATGCGGCTCGTGATCGCCCGGTGCCAGGTCGACTACGCCGGGCGGCTCACCGCCCACCTGCCGATGGCGACCCGGCTGATCATGGTCAAGGCCGACGGCTGCGTCGCCATCCACGCCGACGGCGGCGCCTACAAGCCCCTGAACTGGATGAACGCGCCCAACCGGTTGGTCGAGGGCGAGGGGTCGTGGACGGTCACCAACCCCAAGGGCGAGACGCTGACGATCACCCTCGACGAGGTCCTGAGCGACAGCGAGTGGGCCCTCGGGGTCGACCCCGGGCTCCAGAAGGACGGCGTCGAGGCCCACCTCCAGGTCCTGCTGGCCGAGCGCCCGCACACCATGGAGGACGGTCTGGTGCTCATCCGCCGCGAGCACATGACCGACATCGGGCCCGTCGACCTGCTGTGCAAGGCGGCCGACGGCACCACGGTGGCGGTCGAGATCAAGCGCCGGGGCGAGATCGACGGCGTCGAGCAGCTGACCCGCTACGTCGAGTTCCTGCGCCGCGACGCCCGCCACGGCGAGGTCCGGGGCATGTTCGTGGCCCAGCAGATCAAGCCGCAGGCCAAGGTGCTGGCCGCCGACCGGGGGCTGGCGTGCGTCGAGGTCGACTACGACGAGCTGCGGGGCATCGAGTCCAACGTCCTCAAGCTCTTCTGACCCGGGCGGCGAGGACGATGGACACCTCGGCGTAGACCGGCTGCTGCTCGGCCAGCAAGGCCGACGCCCGGGGCTCGACGACCTCCTCCAGCGCGAAGCCAGCGGCGACCAGGGCGTTGAGGTAGGTGGCGAGGGTCCGGTGGTGCTGGCCGGCCCGGCGGACGCCCTGGGGGTTCGCCGACCGCCAGAACCGCTCGTCGAGGTAGGCGGGGACGGCGACGGCCCGGCGCCCGTCGGCCAGGGTGGTCGGCCCGGCGCCCGGCCCGAGGAAGCACGGGTGGGCGATCACGAAGGCGAACCAGCCGCCGGGGCGGAGGACGCGGTGGATCGAGGCGAGGGCGGCGTCGAGGTCGGGGATGTCCATCAGCGCCAGCTGGCAGGTGACCCCGTCGACCGTGGCCGTCCCGAAGGCGGCGAGCGTCCGGGCGTCGTCGAGGACGTAGGGCGTCGTGGCGCCGTGGGCCCGGGCCCGGTCGAGCATGGCCGGCGACGCGTCGGTACCGGTCACCGTCGCCCCCGCCGCCGCCAGGGCCCGGGTGGCCAGCCCGGTCCCGCAGCCGACGTCGAGCACGGCCCGGCCCTCCACCGGCGGGACCAGGGCCAGCAGCGTGGCCAGGGCCGTCTCGTGGGGGCCGCTCCCCCGCTCGACCAGCTCGTCGTACCAGCCGGCGATGTCCGACCAGGTCGTGCCGCCGTCGTCCATCACGTCTCCTTCCGTCCGATCACGACGTCGGTGTCGCCGGGCCAGTCCCGGAACCGCCCGGTCGTCGTCCGCCCCTCCAGCAGGCGCCGGAGGTCGGCGACGAAGGCGTCGAGCCGGTCGCCGAACAGGTGGGGCGCGGCGTACGACATCGACAGGTAGCCCGAGATCACGCCGTCGACGTCGCGGGTGACGTCCTCCCGGCCCGGCGCCACGACGGTCACCGGCGGGCCGAACCGGGTGCGGGCCAGGACCTCCTCGAACCGGCCCCACGGCTCGGTCGGCGTGAACCCCTGGCCCATCCGGCGCCGGGGGCCGAGGTACCGGCGGATCAGGTCCTGGACCTCGTCGTCGGGGATCGGCGGGTCGCCGGGGCCGGCGGTCCGGGGCCGGACGCCGGCGTCGGGGCCGATCAGCACGATGGCGCCGCCCGGCTCCAACAGGTCGTACACCGCCTCGGCCACCGGGGCGCCCGCCGTGCGGTGGAAGGACTGGCCGAACGTCACCGCCCGGAACGGACCCCGCAGCGGCAGCGCCTCGGCCACGGCCCGGACCCGGCCGAGCGGCCCGACACCCGACGCGGCGGCGTGGCGACCGGCCTCGACGAGCATGTCGTGGTCGGGCTCCAGCGCCACGACCTGGGCGAAGAGCGGCGCGAGGGGGACAGCGAGGACACCGGGACCGCTCCCCACGTCGAGCAGCCGGCCCGTCCCGTCGAGCCCCAGCTCCCGCGCCACGATCGCCACCAGGTCGGCGGCGTACGGCGCCCGCCCCCGCAGGTAGTGCGCCGCCGACCCGGCGAACGTCGTCGGGTCGTACCCCGTCGGATCGGTCACCGCCCCCTCCCCCGGCTCGACCGCTACCGCTCGGCGGCGGCCCGGCGGTAGAGGGCGACGACGTCGTCGACGGTGGTCTCCCAGCGGAAGCGGGCCCGGCGGAGGTGGCCGGCGGCGACCAGCTCGGCCCGACGGGCCTCGTCGCCGAGCAGGCGGGCCAGGGCCCCGGACAGGGCGTCGACGTCGCCCACGTCGACCAGCTCGGCGGCGTCGCCCACCACCTCGGGGATGGCGCCGGCCCGGGTGCTGACCACGGGCACCCCGGCCGCCATCGCCTCCAGCGGGACGAGGCCGAAGCCCTCGTAGACCGAGGGGTAGGCCACGACGGTGGCGCCCCGCAGGAGGGCGGCCCGCTCGTCGTCGTCGACCCAGCCGAGCCGGACGATGCGGTCGCGGTGACGGGCCTGCCCGACCGCCTCGGCCAGGGCCTCGACCCCCCAGCCGTCGGGCCCGGCGAGCACCAGGCGGACCTCGGGGTCCTCCCCGGCGACCTGGTCGAACGCCGCCACCAGGCCCGGGAGGTCCTTGCGGGGCTCGACGGTGCCGACGGCCAGGACGTAGCGCTCGGCGCCGGCGCAGCCCCGGCCGGTGGCGGCGTCGCGCCCGGGCTGGTCGGGGCCGAGGTCGGGGGCGCCGTTGGCGACGGCGACGACCCGGGCCGGGTCGAGGCCGAGGATGTCGGCCAGCTCGCCGGCGACGAAGCGGCTGGGGGCGTGGACCCAGGCCCCGCCGGCCACGGCCCGGGCCACCAGGTCGGGGTAGGCGGCCGAGTGGCGGTCGACCAGCTGGGGGTAGCGCCAGGCGGTGAGGTCGTGGACGGTCACGACCCGGGCCGCGCCCCGGGCCGGCGGGACCACGAAGTTGGGCCCGTGGACGACGTCGACCGGGCCGGTCCAGCGCTCGATGGCGGGCCGGTCGCCCCGGCCCCAGGCGGTGCGGAGGGGGCGGGCGGCCATGGCCCGGGTGGCGAGGACGACACCCGAGGGCAGCGAGTGGGCCAGATCGCCCCGGCCCCGCCAGGTGACGGCGAAGGCGCGGACGGCGACGTCGCTGCGGGCGGCCATCCCGCCGACCAGGTTCTCGGTGAGGGCGCCCACGCCGGTGCGCGGGCCGATCAGGCTGGTGACGTCGAGCGCGACCGTGAGGAGGGAGCCCGCAGCGACCATCGCGCGCACCCTAACGAACGACGGGTCGGGCGGTCGGCACCGGGTCCTTCGACCATCCGCGCCCCGCGCCGGACGTGTGGCTACTCTCGGCGTGGAACTCGTCACCCAACGCGTGTGACTGACAAAGACCCAGGTCAGAGCGTCGCCGGAACACGACTGTGACAGTCGTGTAACGCTCTTTGTGGTTGATTACTCACAAGAAGTGGTGGGCGGCCGACCGGTTTCGGGTGACGGCGACTCGAACCACCCTCCCTCGCAGGGCCCGGGCGACGCTGGCGGCGCTGCTCGTCGGAGCCTGCTCGACCGTGGCCCTGGCCACCGGTCCGATCGGGGCCCAGACCACCACCGACCCCGCCCCCCCGGCGACCGAGGTGGTCTACGGCAAGGGCGAGATGGAGAGCTCGTCGGAGAACCTGACCGGCACCGACGTCCGACCCCAGGCCCGCTCGGCCAGCGGGGCGCCGGCCCCCGGCACCAGCGGCTGGACGACGCCGGTCGAGATCCTCCCCGGCACCGAGATGATCGCCGTGACCTGGGACGGCGCCCGCAGCGCCCCCGACGGCACCATCTCGATCCGCTCCCGCGACGCCGCCGGCTGGACGGCGTGGGAGACCATCGTGGGCGCCGCCCCCGACGAGGGCGGCGACGGCGACAGCGGCCGGGTCGGCACCGGCGTGGTGTGGCTCGGCTCCGAGGGCGCCGACGGCCTCGAGCTCCGGGTCGACACCGGCCCGCTGGTCGAGCTGACCGTCCTCAAGATGCGCTACCAGGAGGGCGAGGCCGAGGTCGTCCCGGTCACCCCCGAGAGCCGCAGCACCACCACCCGGGCCGCGGCCAAGCCCACCATCCGGGCCCGGAGCGCCTGGGCCTCGGGCGGCTGGAAGCCCAACAACAGCGAGTGCGGGAGCCCGGCCCCGAGCGTGGCGTCGAGCCTCAAGCACGCCGTCGTGCACCACACCGCCAGCACGAACAGCTACACCGCCGCCGACGTCCCCAAGCTGATCGACGGCATCTACACCTTCCACACCCGGGCCAAGCCGGCCGGCCAGGCCTGGTGCGACATCGCCTACAACTTCATCGTCGACAAGTTCGGCACCATCTGGCAGGGCCGCTCGGGCGACGTGGCCAAGCCGGTCATCGGCGGCCATGCCGGCGGCTTCAACACCGGCAGCGTCGGCGTCACCCTCCTCGGCCAGTTCCAGCCCGGCGCCAGCCCGGCCGCGGCCCAGCCGACCAGCGCCATGCTCGACTCGGCGGCCCGCCTCATCGCCTGGAAGCTCTCGCTCCACGGCCTCGACCCCCACGGCAGCGTCCGGCTGACCAGCGGTGGCAACGTCAAGTACCCGGCCGGCACCCAGGTGACGCTGCCGGTGATCAACTACCACGGCCAGAGCGGCTCGACGGCGTGTCCCGGCGCCAACGTCATCGGCAAGATGCCGGCGCTGCGGGACGCCGTGAAGCGCTACATGGGCTCGGGCACGACCCCGCCGCCGACGACGAACCCGCCGCCGACCAACCCCCCGCCGAGCGGCAGCTGGTCGCCCTTCGCCAGCGCCGAGGAGCTGGTCTGGAAGCAGTACGTCGACTTCCGCCGGGGCGACCCGGGCACCTTCGCCGACCGCCAGTGGTGGTCGACGGCCCTCAAGAACGGCGAGACCAACCGCAACGCCCTGGTCGCCGCCCTGGTCCGCTCGGACTGGGTCGAGAACAACAGCCTCGACGCGGTGCGGCTGTACCTCACCTACTTCGGCCGCATCCCCGACAGCGCCGGCATCCGCTTCTGGTGGGGCGAGGTCGACAAGGGCCGCAACCTCCGCAGCATCTCCTCGCTCTTCAGCGGCTCGCCCGAGTTCAAGCAGATGTACGGCAACCTCAGCGACGAGGGCTTCGTGCGGCTCGTGTACCGCAACGTCCTCGGTCGTGAGGGCAACGCCGCCGACATCGCCTGGTGGACCGACCAGATCCGCAGCGGCAAGGACAGCCGGGGCGGCGTGATGGCGCTGTTCTCCAAGACCAAGGAGTTCAAGGACCGGTCCCGGACGAGCGTCGAGGTGATCGCCGTCCACCAGATCATGCTGGGCCGGGCCATCTCCTCCTCGTCCCACGCCGAGTGGGTCGCCCGGGTGAGGAACGAGGGCATCGGCCCCCTGATCGGGACCCTGTTCTCCTCCTCGGAGTACGCCGGCCGGGTCGGCTGAGGAGGCGGCCGGGACCTGCTCGCCCGTCGCTCGCGCCAGGGGTGTCGCGAGCGGCCGGCGGCGGGGTCCTGCGCCGGCCTGTCACGAGCCTCGGGGCCCTGCGCCGGCCTGTCACGGGCCTCCGGGCCCCTCGCGGGAGGCCAGCTCGGCGCGCAGGAGCTCGATCTCGGCCCGCAGCTCGCTCCGGGTCCGCTCGAGCTCCTCGCGCAGCTGGTCGACCTGACCGGCGGTGGCGGCCGCGGCCCGGTCGCCGACCCGGTCGAGGACGGCGCCCCCCGCCCGGCGGACCAGGGCCTTGGCCCGGGCGGCGGTGCCGGGCGCCGGGGGGACGTCGTCGGCCGGCGGGGCGGCGGTGGCCCCGAGGCGGACGGCGCTGGCGGTGCGGATGGCGGGGTGCACGGTCACGGACCTCCGGTCGGGGTCGTCGGGGGTGCGGTCATCAGGGCGAGGGCGTCGGCCACCCGGCGACGGATCGGCCCGGTGCGGGCGGTGCCCAGGGCGTCGAGCCGCTCGTCGAACCGGGCGACCGGGCTGGTGGGGACGAGGCCCCACGCCCGTAGCAGGGCGTCGGCTGCGCGGGCGGGGTCGAGCGCCTCCCGGGCCAGCCTCACGCCCCGGTACGAGAGCCGGGCGGCCCGGTGCTCGTCGGCGGCCAGGGCCACGGCCTCGGGGTGCCCGCCGACGACGACGTGGCGGCCGTCGGCCACGCCCACCGCCTCCGCCGCCTCGGCGGTCACGACGCTGGGGCAGCCGAGGGCCAGGGCGAGGGGCAGGTCGGGCTCGACGACGACGGCGGCGGCGGCCACGGCCAGGGCGGTGGGGACGTCGTCGGGGTCGAGGGCGGCGGTGGCGACCACCAGGTCGTCGGGCAGGCCGAGCCGCTGGCGCCAGCGGCGGCGGACGTGGGGCGGGATCGGCGGCCACGCCGCGGTGTCGACCGCCGGACCCGGGACCAGCGTGAGCGTGCGGTCCCCGGTCGTCAGCCGGTCGCCCTCGACGACGGCCACCCGGGCCCCGGCGGGCACCCGGTGACGAGCCCTCGCCCCCACCACCAGGTAGGCGTCAGCCACCCCGGCCTCCGCGGCCCCCCGGGCTCCGCCGGCGCCGTCGCCCACCCCAGCCCCGGCCCCGAGACCGCCGCCGGACGCCCAGGCGCCGGCGGGGCGGTCACTCACCCCGGCCCCGAGACCGCCGTCGGACGCCCGGTCGCCGGCAGGACCGTCGCCCACCCCGGCCCCGAGGTCGCCGCCCGACGCCCAGGCGCCGGCGGGGCGGTCACTCACGCCGGCCCCGGAATCGCCCTCAGGCGCCCACGCGTCGGCACGACCGTCGCCCGCCCCGGCCCGGGAATCGCCGTCAGGCACCCAGGCGCGGGCAGGACCGTCGCCCGCCCCGGCGTCGGAATCGCCCTCAGGCGCCCCGGCCTCCACGGCCCCCCGGGCTTCGCCGGCGCCGTCGCCCGCCCCGGTCCCGAGGTCGGCGTCAGACACCCGGTCGGCGGCCCGCACCTCGACGTGGCGGGCGAGCGCCCGCACCAGGGGCCGGACCGGCTCGGTCGCCCCCACCCCCGCCGCCACCACGGCCACCACCGGCCGCCCCGCACCCCCCGAGCGGCCTTCCTGTGCGCTCACCGTCGCGCTTCCGCGACCAGGCCGCACAAGAACCCCCGCCCCACCCCCGAACGCGACCCCCAGCCCGCAAGAACGGGTTCCTGTGGGCTGGGGGTCGCGTTCACGAGACGGGGGCGAGGAGGCGGGTGACGACGTCGGGCCAGCCCAGGGCCTCGGCCCGGGCCCGACCGGCGGCCCCGAGACGGGCGGCCAGGTCACGGTCGGCGTCGAGGCGGTCGAAGGCCTCCCCCAGGCCCTCGGGCGTGCCGTCGGTGACCAGCCCGGTCACACCGTCCTCGACCCACTCCAGGACCCCGCCGGCGTCGTGCGTCGTCACGACCGGCTTGCCGGCCAGGAAGGCCTCGAGGGTGACGTAGCCGTAGTCCTCGTCGTAGGGGGCGTAGAGCACGGCCAGGGCGTCGTGGAACAGCCCGACGGAGACCTCGTCGCTCACGTAGCCCGGCATCGCCAACCGCCCCGAGGCCAGGAGCGGCCCCCCGGCGGCGGCCAGCGTGTCGGCCAGCGAGCCGGTGCCGGCCAGGACGCCCCCGACACCCCGCGACGAGGCCAGCAGCCCGTCGATCAGCAGGCCGGGCCGCTTGTTCTGCTCCAGCCGGACCACGCTGACGATCCGATCCCCGAGCGGCGACGGGTGGAGCCGACCGGCCAGCGGCGGCGGGTGGTACACCGGCGTGCTGTCGAGGCCGCAGTAGCGGGACATGCGGTCGCTGACGACGCCGGAGATGGTGAAGCGGGCGACGGCCTCGCCCAGCGCGGCGGCGTCCCACTCGGCCAGCTGGCGCTGGACCTCGAGGCTGGTGTCGTCGAGCCCGAGGTCGCTCCACGGCTGGTCGATGCCGTCGTAGGCAGCCCGGTGCTGGTGGGCCAGCCACACGACCTTGCGGGGGTGGCGGGCGTAGTACGCCGGGAAGTTGACGGGGATCACGACGTCGGCGTCGAGCGGCACCATCCGCCAGGCGGCGGGGGCGTCGAGCAGCCGGTCCCGGTCCCAGGCGGCCGGGATGCGGACCGCCTCGGCCCGGTGCCCGGCCTCGCCGAGGGCCCGGACGAGCCCCTCGACCAGCAGCTCGAGGCCGCCACGCATGTGCGGCACCTGGGTGGCGCAGACCAGGACGTCCACCGGGCGAGTCTGGCACGGGACCCCTCGTGATCGGGTGCACGAGCGCCGACCACCTATCTTCGGGTCCGTGCCGGCCCCCCGCATCGCCCTCGTGCCCCCGCGCTACGGGCCCGAGGTCGTCGGCGGGGCCGAGGCCGTCATCCGCGAGGTGGCCCACGGGCTGGCCGACCGGGGCTGGTCGGTCGACGTGCTGACGACCACGGCCCACGACCACTTCACCTGGGCCGACGCCGTCGCCCCGGGGCCGAGCGTCGACCGCACGGCGACGGGCTCGGAGGTCCGCGTCACCCGCTTCCCGGTGGTGAAGGACACCTCGGGCGCCGAGCGGGCCCGGGTCGACGCCCTGGTGCTGGCCGGCGACGTGCCCTCGCTGGCCGAGCAGGAGGCGTGGATGAACGACGGGCCCCGCTGGCCCGAGCTGTTCCACCACGTGCTCGACACCGCCGAGGACTACCGGGCCATCGTCGTCTCGCCCTACATGTTCTGGACGACGTTCGCCGTCGGCGGGATCGCCCCCGAGCGCACGCTGCTGCGGCCCTGCCTCCACGACGAGCCCCACGCCCGCTTCGAGCTGTACGAGCCGCTGCTGACGGGGTCGGCCGGGGTCTGGCTCCAGACCGAGCCCGAGCTGGAGCTGTACCGCCGGATCAGCACCCCGCCGGTGCAGACCCGCATCGTCGGCGAGGGCGTCCCCGTCCCCTCCGGCTACGACCCCGAGCGGATCCGCCGCCAGCTCGGCCTGGGCGACACGCCCTTCGTCGTCTACGGCGGGCGCCGGGAGGGGGCCAAGGGCTGGGAGGGGCTGCTCCACGGCTTCGCCGAGGCGGTCCGCAAGGAGGACCTCGACCTCCACCTCGTGACCTACGGCGTCGGGCCCGTCGACCCGCCCGCCGATGTCGCCGACCGGGTCCACGACCTGGGCTTCGTCGACGACCGCACCCGCGACGACGTGATCGCCGCCGCCACCGCCTACGTCCAGCCCTCGGCGCTGGAGAGCTTCTCCCGCACGATCATGGAGGCCTGGCTGGCCGGCACGCTGGTCGTCGCCAACGGGGCCAGCGACGTCGTCCGCTGGCACGTCGACCGGGCCGGTGCCGGGCTCACGTACGCCGACCCGGCCGAGCTGGAGCAGGCCCTCCGCTTCGTCGCCGAGGCCCCCGACCAGGCCGCCGCCCTGGCCGCCCCCGGCCGCCAGTACGTCCTCGACCACTACACCTGGCCGGTCACCCTCGACGCCATGGAAGCGACCCTCGACGAGTGGTTCCCGGCATGACCCCCTCCCCCGACGTACGAACGGTGCCAGGCACCACCCGTACGCCCGTACGAACGGTGCCAGGCACCACTCGTACGGGCGGCGAGCGGATCCTGGTCGTCACGCCGTACGCGCCGTGGCGGGACGGGATCGGCGCCTACGCCCTCCAGCAGGTGCGACGGCTGCGGCGCGAGGGCCACCACGTCGAGGTGCTGTCGCCCAAGCCGTCGGCCGCCCACCACCACGGCGACCTCCGCGGCCGGGCCGGCGCCCGCCTCCTCACCCGGCTGGGACGGCGCTTCGACCGGGTGATCCTCCACTTCCACCCCGACGTCGTCTACCGCCTGCCCCCCACCGGCGGGAGCCGGATCGACACCGCCCTGGCCTACGGTGCCGCCTTCCGGGCCCTCCCCCACGTCGAGCTGCGGCTCCACGAGATCGACCACAGCTGGGCCCACGAGGAGCGGACGGCGTGGGCCACCCGCTGGATGCTGGCCGGGGCCGACCTGATCACCGTCCACTCGACCGAGCAGCGCGACCAGCTGGTCGAGGGCTTCCGGGTGCCGGCCGACCGGGTCCAGCTGTTCGACCACGGCCTCGACTTCGCCCCCCGCACCACCGCCGACCGGGCCCAGGCCCGGGCCACCCTCGGGCTGCCGGCCGACGAGCACGTCTTCCTCTGCATCGGCTTCGTCCAGCCCCACAAGGGCTTCGACCGGGCCGCCCGCGCCTTCACCGGGCTCGGCGCCGCCCCCGGGCCCGAGCGGCCCGGCGCCGCAGGCGCACCGAGCGGGGTGCGCGCCCGGCTCGACATCGTCGGCTCGGTCCGGGTCACCGAGCAGCAGGCCCGCGAGCACGTCGCCGAGCTGAGGGCGATCGCCGCCCGCGAGCCCGGCATCCACCTCCACCTCGGCTTCGTCAGCGACGAGATGTTCGACCGCTGGATCGTCGCCGCCGACACCGTCGTCCTCCCCTACCGCCACATCTGGTCCTCCAGCGTCGCCGAGCGGGCCGCCCTGTTCGGCCGGCCCGTGATCGCCACCGACGTGGGCGGCCTGGGCCACCAGGTCGAGGCCATGGAGGGCTCGGTCCTCGTCGCCGACAACGCCGGGCTGGCCCGGGCCATGGCCGCCGCCGTGGGGCGCACCGGTGCCGACGTCGCCCCCGAGCCGTGGCCCGCGACCGGCGACCGCACCCGCATCCAGGCCGAGATCGAGGCCCGGGCCACAGCGGCGAGGGGTGGCGCGGCGTCGGGCCGCAGCTGGGCCGGTGCCGGCGGCGAGCGCCCCGCCCTGTCGGCCCCGGTCCGCCGGGTCGGCGTCATCACCGCCCCCGCCCCCGTCTCGGCCCGCCCCGGCGTCAGCCTGCTCAAGCGGCTGATCCGCCGGGTCATCTACTGGGAGATCCAGCCCCTCACCGACCAGGTGAACCGGCTCCAGCGCGCCACCGCCGACGCCCTGGACCAGGCCGACGCCGCCACCACCCCGACCTCCGAGGACCCGTGACGACGACCACCCCCCACGCCGTGCTCGACGAGGACGACGCCGCCCCCCCGCCCGCCGACCCCACCGACGACGGGAGCCGCCTCTTCCCGGTCCGCCGGCCCCGCCTCGCCCTCGAGGCCCTGCTCGTCGCCGGTGTCTCGTGGGCCTGGGCGGTGCTCAACTACCGGCTCTGGGACCTCTCGCCCCGGGTCCCGGTCAACATGACCGGCGACGCCCGGCTGATCACCAACCTGGTCAAGAACTCCGCCGACCAGGGCTGGTGGACCACCAACCCCGACCTCGGGTACCCGATCGGCCAGCAGCTCTACGACTTCCCCCACGGTGGCGAGACGTGGCAGCTGCTCGTCATCCGCATCCTCGGCCTGTTCACGAAGAGCCCCGGGCTCATCATGAACCTCTACTTCTTCGTCGGCATCGGTGTGCTGGCGGTGGCGGCGTACCTGGCCCTGCGGCACCTCCGCTTCGGCGTCGGCCTCTCGCTGGTGGCGGCGACCGCCCTCACCTGGCTGCCGTTCCGTCTCGGCCACGGCCAGTGGCACCTCTTCAGGACGTCGTTCTGGTGGGTGCCGCTCGCCGTCGTGATCGTGCTGTGGACGATCCACTGGCGCGAGCGCTTCCTCGTCGACGCCGACCCCCCGCCCCGCGACGGCTGGCGGGACACGCTGACGTGGACGCTCCGCCACAACCTGCGGGTCAAGCGGGTGCTCGGGTTCGGGCTGCTGCTGGCCGCCCTCGGCATGGCCGAGACGATGACCACCTCCTTCACGATGGTGCTGCTGGCCCTGACCGGCCTGCTCGGCGCCATCCGCCGGCGGGAACCGGTGACCCTGCTGGTCCACGGCGCCGCCGTCGTCGTCATCGCCGCCGTCTTCTTCGTCGGCATGGCCTCGACGCTGCGGTTCGTCGCCACCCACGGCACCAACGCCGAGGCCGGCCGGCGCCTCGTCGTCGAGCAGGAGCTCTACGGCCTCAAGCTGAGCGACATGCTCCTCCCCGACCCGTCGCACCGCCAGCACCTGGTCGAGTGGGGGGAGGCCTCCCGCGAGGTGCGCGACAACAGCCGGGTCCCCAGCGAGGGCGGGCAGAGCATCGGGATGCTCGGCGCCGCCGGCTTCGTCGGCGCCGTCGTCCACGTCCTCACCCGGGGCTGGGGCGCCCGTCGGCGCGACCTCCGCCCGCTCCACGACCGCGAGTCGCTGCGCGACGACGCCTCGCTGATCGCCATCGTCGGCTTCCTGGTGGCGACGATCAGCGGCGGGGCCATCTTCCTCAGCCTGATGGGGTTCAGCCAGGTCCGGGTCTGGAACCGGATGTCGCTGCTGATCGCCGTCTGCTCGCTGATCTACGCCCTGACCTGGCTCGAGGGCGGGTGGGCCCGGCTGCGCCGCCGGTTCGGGGCGACGCCCATGTTCGCCGACCGCACCCGCCGGGTCGCCGTCGGCACCGTCCTCACCGCCGTGCTGGTCGCCGGCGTGATCTGGGACGGCGCCCACGTCCAGTTCCGGCGGCCCGGCGGGCAGTTCGGCCTCGACTACGCCGCCAACGACGCCCAGTGGACGGCCGACGCCGTCTTCGCCGAGGTGCTCGACGAGGCCATGCCCGACGGCAGCGCCGTCTTCCAGTTCCCGATCATCGAGTTCCCCGAGGCCCAGGTCCCGCTGCCCGGGCAGATGAAGGACTACGACCACCTGCGGGCGTGGGTCCACCTCCCCCCCGGCAAGCTCAAGTGGAGCTACGGGGCGATGAAGGGACGGCCCGACGGCGACTGGCAGATCAAGGTCCGTGACCACATCGGCGAGGTCGGCTCGCTGCCCCTGCTGATCGGGCTCGGGTTCGACGCCGTCTGGGTCGACACGTTCGGCTACGACGACGGCGGCGCCCGGGTGGCCAACGCCTTCGACGAGGTGCTCGGCGACCCGATCATCAGCGCCGACATGCGGGTCCGGGTCTACGACCTCACGCCGCTCAAGGAGGAGCTGGCCGCCGAGGGCCGCACCCAGGAGGTCCTGGCCGAGGAGGCCGAGCGCGAGCTCAACATGACGCCTGGCGACTGACCGCCGCCCCGCCGCCCCCGTCGGCGTCGGTCAGTGGAGGTCGCCGTCGGCGGTGGCGTCGAGGTTGCGCCGGCGGCGCATGTTCACGACCAGCTCGCCGAGCAGGCCCAGCGACACCATCTGGACCGCCACCACGACGAGCAGCACCCCGGCGAGCAGCGCCGGGCGGGTGCCGATCTGGTGGTCGAGGATCCGCTCGACGCCCATCCACGTGAGCAGGCCGACGCCGACCAGCCCGATGATGAACCCGATGCCGCCGAAGAGGTGGAAGGGGCGGGCGGTGTAGGTCGTGAGGAACTTGACCGTCACCAGGTCGAGGAAGCCGCGCCAGAACCGGGCCCGGCCGAACTTCGAGCTGCCGTGGCGGCGCTCGTGGTGCTCGACGTCGAGCTCGCCCACCCGAAAGCCGTTCCACACAGCGAGAACGGGGATGTAGCGGTGCAGCTCGCCGTACAGCTCCAGCGAATCGGCGAGCTCGCGGCGCATCATCTTGAGCCCGCTGTTGAAGTCACGACCGGGGACACCGGTGACCTTGGCCGTCGCCCCGTTGTAGAGCTTCGAGGTGGTGCGCTTGACGAAGCGGTCGTTGCGCACCGACCGGCGCCCGGTGACCAGGTCGAGACCGGCCTCGTCGAGGTGGGCCAGCAGCCGGGGCAGCTCCTCGGGGTCGTCCTGGCCGTCGGCGTCCATCAGCGCCAGGTTGGCTCCCTCGACCTGCTCGATCCCGATGGCCAGGGCGGCCGACTTGCCCGAGTTGCGACGCAGCCGGATCGACCGCACCGTCGGGCTCCGGAGGTCGTTCATCACACCCCGGGTGCCGTCCGTGCTGCCGTCGTCGACCACCACGACCTCGTAGGTGATGCCCGCCGCGGTCAGCACCTTCTCGATCTCCGGGACCAGCTCGACCAGGTTCTCGGCCTCGTTGTAGGCCGGCAGCAGCACCGACAGCTGGGGGGACAAGGGCTCTCCTCTTCGGCCGGACCGGTCGAGCGTAGTGGAGGGGTCGCGCCGCTCCGGAGACCGGGCCCCGGGAGGGGCTTGGCTAAGGTCGCCCGCCATGGTCGCTCCCGCTCCCGCCGCCCGATGAGGGCCCTGGTCACCGGGGCCGGGGGGTTCGTCGGACGCCACCTGGTGGCCCACCTGCGGGCCGAGGGCGACGACGTCGCCACCACCGACCCGGCCGCCGGCGGGGCCGACATCACCGACGCCGCCGCCATCGGCGCCGAGATCGCCGCCGCCCGCCCCGAGGTCGTCTACCACCTGGCCGGGTGGGCCGACGTGGGCGGCTCGTGGAAGGACCCGGTCGCCGCCTTCCGGGCCAACGCCGAGGGCACCCTCAACGTGCTGACCGCGGCCCAGGAGGTCGGCGTCGAGCGCGTCGTCGCCGTGTCGAGCGCGGACGTCTACGGCCAGGCCGGGCCCGACGAGATGCCGCTCACCGAGGAGAGCCCGCTGCGGCCGTCGTCGCCCTACGCGGCGTCGAAGGTGGCCGCCGACTACCTCGGCCTCCAGGCCTGGCTGGGCCACCAGCTCCCCGTCCTGCGGGTGCGGGCGTTCAACCACCTCGGGCCGGGCCAGACCGACCGCTTCGTCGCCTCGGCGCTCGCCAGCCGCATCGCCAGGGCCGAGCGGGACGGCACGACCACCCTCACCGTCGGCAACCTCAGCGCCCGGCGCGACTACACCGACGTGCGCGACGTGGTGCGGGCATACCGGCTCCTGGCCGAGCACGGCGAGGCGGGCGAGCCCTACAACGTCTGCTCGGGCGTCGATCTCGCCGTCCAGGACATCGTCGACCGGCTGCTGGCGCTGTCGTCGGTGTCGCTCGAGCTGGAGGTCGACCAGGCCCTGTTCCGGCCGGTCGACACGCCGGTGCTGCGGGGGTCGCACGACAAGCTGACCGCCGCCACCGGCTGGCAGCCCGAGATCCCGCTCGACACCACGCTGGCCGACCTCCTCTCCGACTGGCGGGCCCGGCTGGCGGCGTCGGAGGATGGCGGGCCATGAGCCTCCCCACCGCCCCCGTCGTCGCCGCCTCGCTGGTCGGCGGCTACCTCGTCGCCCGGGAGACCGGGGTGCGACCGCTGGGCGGGGCCGTCCTCGCCGCCGGTGGCGTCCTCGCCGGGCGGGAGTGGCTGCGCACCGCCGGCCCCGGTGGCACCGCCGCCCTGGCCGCCGTCTACCTCGGCGGCTTCGGCGCCAGCCACCCGCTGGCCAAGAAGATCGGGCCCTGGCCCGCCGTCCTCACCGCCGCCGCCACCAGCGCCGCCGCCAGCTGGGTCCTCAGCGACCGCCGGGCCTGACCGCCCGGGCCCGCGACCTCCTCCGACAAGAACCCGTTCTGGTCGGTCACGGTCGCGCTGGCCTTCTGGTCGGCCACGGTCGCGCTGACGCGACCCAGCCGCGCCGAAACCGATCCCCCCACCGTCTCGTGTTCCACCCACGCGACCCCCACCGACAAGAACTCGTTCTTGTCGGTGTGGGTCGCGTGGGTCGGCGCTCAGCCGATGGTGCAGTTGACCTTGGCGCGGATGCAGAGGTCGACGTGGGCGTCGAGGGCGTCGGGGTCCCAGCCGTTGAGGAAGTCGCCGTGGGCGCCGGCCACCGGACCCGACGAGAGGGTCACCCGGCCCGCGGCGGCCCCCGTCACCGGCCACTGGACCGAGACCTGGAGCTCGGTCATCAGCACCGGGTGGCTCGGCGGGCAGCCCCCGTCGACGCTGGCGGTGACGTGGGCCCGGTGGTCCTCGCTGTCGAGCCGCTCGCCGTCCCAGCAGTCGGGGAACCGCAGCTGGAGGGTGAGGGGCGACGGGTCGGTGCAGTCGGTCGGCGGCTCGGCCCGGAGCCGGCGGGGCCGCAGCCCGCACCCCCACCCTGCCGTGCCCGTCGGCTCCGTCGCCTCCGCCCCGCCCCCGTGGTGGTGGTCGTGCCCGTCGGCCTCCCCGCCGGGGGTCGACCCGCCCGTCGCCCCGCCGTCGACGCCGGCGGAGGCGGTGGGGTCGCCGGCGATCATGGCCAGGCCGAGCGGCGGGGCGGTCACCTCGCGCACGTCGGAGCCGGGGGCGGCGCGGTAGTAGGCCCGCACGAAGGTGGGGTCGACCGCCACCCTGTCGACCGACAGCGTCGGCACCCAGTAGGCGGCCGTGTCCTCGGTGTCCTCGCAGGTCGTGGCGGTGCCCCGGAGCGAGGGGCCGGTGCTGTCGGCGGCGGTCGCCGCGCTGCCGAAGAACTCGTGGCTGTGGCTGGCCCCCGGGTGGCCGGGGTGGACGATCGGGTCGTCGGCGGCCCGGTGGCTGAAGGTGCAGTCGACGGTGAAGAGGGCGTCGTCGTCGTCGGCGGCGATCCAGTCCTCGGCCGGACCGGCGGTGGTCGAGGGGGACGCCGCCCTCGACGAGGAGGTGCAGCCGCCGCCCCCCAGGAGGAGGGCGACGGCCACGACCGCGAGGGTGCGCCGCCTCACGGCGCCGCCGGCACCTCGATGGCGTCGAGGTCGAGCACGAGCGGGACGTCGATCGCCGGACGGGCCGGCGCGGTGGCCGGGTCCGGCATCTCGGGCTGGTCCTCGGGGGCGATGTCGGGCAGCTCGGCCTCGGTGTAGGGCACCGACTCGGGCTTCCCGTCGTTCACGGCCAGCTGGACGATGTCGAAGGCGCCCCGGCTGAGGTCGCCGGTCGCCACCGCCGGGCACGGGGCCTCCTCCTCGATGCCCTCGGGTGCCGAGGTGGCGAAGTCGTTGTCGGCGAAGCAGTTCTCGCCGGTCTGCTCGCCCTCACCGTCGAACCACATGGCCAGATCACCGAGCCCCGAACCGGAGACGACGTTCTCGCGCACCACGTTGCCGGTGGCCTCCCAGAGGTACTCGGCGCTCTCGGGGTAGGTGATGACGCCGATGCCGGCCACGTCGTGGTCGATCACCCGGTTGCGCTCGATCACGTTGTTGATGCCCCCGGCGACGAGGATGCCGTTGCCCATGGCGGTGATCGAGATGTCGATCGCCGGCGTCGCGCCGTTGTTGTTGTCGTGGACGAGGTTCCCGACGATCGTGTTGTCGTCCTGCGGGTACTCGGGCTCGTAGGAGCCGCTGTTGGGCACGATGCCGGCCCGGTTGTAGCGCCACACGCTGTTGGCGATGACCAGGTTCCCGCCGGCGTTGGTGCCGGAGTAGCCGAGGCCGTTCCACTCCGACACGACGTCGGTGATCAGCGCGTCGCACGGTTGGCACCCGCCTATGTAGAACCCGGCGTCGGGGCTCCCGCCCCCGTAGCTGTGGTCGATCTGCCCCTTGGTCGACTCGAAGGCGTAGACGCCGTAGTCGCCGTTGCGCACGGCGGTCAGGTACGAGCCGCGGTACCCGGTGACGCCGGTCCAGAAGAAGCCGTTCTTGGTGTAGTTCCGGGCTGTCATGTTCTCGATGACGACACCGTTGGCCCCCACCACCTGAACGCCGTTCGCCCGGGTGAACTCGCCGTCGAGGATCACCTCGTCGCGGTCGAGGCCGCGAAGGGTGATCCCGTCCTTGCCCCGGCCGACCTGGACGGCCTCCTCGTAGACCCCGGGGCTGATCAGGATGAGGTCGCCCTCGCCGGCGGCGTCGACCGCGCCCTGGATGGTGTCGTGGTCGGCCGGCACCTCGATGGTCACGCCGCTGGCGACGATGTCGAGGGCGTCGGGATCGGGCTCGGGCGGCGGCGGGGCCTCGACGTCGCCGACCAGCACCGTCCCGACCATGCCGTCGGTGGCGTTGCCGTGGAGCGAGCAGTAGTAGGCGAAGGCCCCCTCCTCCTCGAAGGTGGCCTCGTAGGTGTCGGTCGGGCGGAACTGCGTCTCGCCCACGCCGAACGGCGCTCCGTCCACCGAGATGATGTTGTGGTCGTTGCGACCGATGTTCTCCCAGGTCACGGTCTCGCCGACGTCGACCCGGATCGTGTGGTCCTCCTCGCCGAAGACGTTGTCCAGAGCCTGGACGACGTTGTCCCCAGCCGCCGTCTCCCGCGCCACCTCGTCGGCGCCGCAGGCGGCCAGCGGGGCCGCCACCAGCACGGCCGTGGCCAGCAGGGATCGGATGGTCGTACGCATGGCTCCCCCCGGAGGTGAACGCTGGGTGACGGGGGATCATGCCACCCTTCGGGGTGACGGTGCCGGAGGACCGTCCCCAGGGCGAGGTTGCCGTCCCCCCGTAGCCTGTGGACATGTTCCTCTTCCGCAAGACCGAGATGGTCGAGCCCGACCGCGCCCTCCGGGGACGTGACGAGGAGATGCCCGTCGCCCCCGCCCACACCGTCCTCGGCACGCCGCTGCGGCCGCCGTTCCCCGAGGGCACCCGCACCGCCGTGTTCGCCCTCGGCTGCTTCTGGGGCGCCGAGCGCCTCTTCTGGCGGACGCCGGGCGTGTACACCACCGCCGTCGGCTACGTCGCCGGCTACACCCCCAACCCCACCTACGAGGAGGTGTGCTCGGGCAAGACCGGCCACACCGAGGCCGTCCTCGTCGCCTACGACCCCGAGCAGGTGACCCTCGAGACGCTCCTCAAGGTCTTCTGGGAGGGCCACGACCCGACCCAGGGCATGCGCCAGGGCAACGACGTCGGGACCCAGTACCGCTCGGGCATCTACGGCCTGTCCGGCGATGACCTGGCCCTCGCCGAGGCCAGCCGGGACGCCTACCAGGCCACCCTCCACGAGTCCGGCTACGGCGACATCACCACCGAGATCACCGACGGCGGCCCCTTCTTCTACGCCGAGGACTGCCACCAGCAGTACCTGGACAAGGTCCCCAACGGCTACTGCGGCCTCGGCGGTACCGGTGTCTCCTGCCCCGTCGGCCTCACCCCCGCCGACTGACCTCCAGCACGGTGGCGGTGGGGGCGTCGCCCCCGGGCCAGGGGATGGCGCCGTCGACCAGGGTGGTGAGGCGGTCGGCGGCGGGGCGGCCAGGGGTGAGGTCGGTGACCGTGACCGGGGTGGTGGCGTCGATCCCCGGGACCGGGACGGGGGCGCCGCCGCCGGGGTCGCCGGGGAGGCGGTAGAGGAAGACGACGGCACGGTCGTCGGCGACGTGGGCCAGGGCGGCGCGGTCGGAGCCGACCGGGGAGACGAGGCGGTGCAGGTCGCCGTGCTGCACGACCGTGCGGATCCGGTGGTAGGCGGACACCGCCTCGGCCACGGTCGCCTCCTCGTCGGCGGTCAGGGCGGTCAGGTCGAGGTCGACGCCGAAGCGGGCGCTCATCGCCACCGCGCACCCGAAGGCGATCGGCCGATCGCCCCACCGCGTGACGTGGGCGCCGAGGACCGAGGCGGGCAGGAGGTGCGACGCACCCCACTGGATCCGCACCCGGTCGACCGGGTCGGTGTCGTCCGAGGTCCAGATCTCGTGGAACCAGCGGAGCGTGTCGAGGTCGGACCGCCCCCCGCCGGAGGCGCACAGCATCAGCTCGACGTCGGGGTGGCGCCGGGCGACCTCGGCCATGACCTCCCCGGTGGCGAGGACCCGGTCGCGGGCGAGGTGGCTCTGGCGATCGGCGGGCAGGGCACCCGAGCCGGGCTCGGTGACGTCCCGGTTGGCGTCCCACTTGAGGTAGCTGATGCCCGGGTGCTCGCCGAGGATCCGGTCGATCGTGGCCAGCACGAAGGCGCGCACCTCGGGCCGGCACAGGTCGAGGACGAGCTGGTTGCGCTCCTCCCGCCGCTCCCGGCCGGGCTCGCCGATCACCCAGTCCGGGTTGGCCACGTAGAGGTCCGAGGCGGCGTTCACCATCTCGGGCTCGACCCACAGGCCGAACCGCATCCCGGCCGCCACCGTCCGGTCGACCAGCGGCTGGAGCCCGTCGGGCAGCTTGCGCCGGTCGACCTCCCAGTCGCCGAGCGAGGTGGTGTCGTCGTCCCGCCGGCCGAACCAGCCGTCGTCGAGCAGGAAGAGCTCGCACCCGAGGGCGGCGGCCCGATCGACCTGGGCGGCCAACGCCTCCGGCGAGAGGTCGAAGAACATCGCCTCCCAGGTGTTGGCCACCGTCGCCCGGGTGCGGTCGCCGTCGCGGACGGCGTGGCGGCGGGCGAAGCGGTGGAGCCGCCGGCTGGTCTCGCCGATGCCGGTGGTCGACCACGTCCACACGACCGACGGGGTGACGAGGACCTCGCCCGGATCGAGGACCCGCTCGGCCCCGACGTGCTGGGCGCCGGCGACGAGGCGCTGCTGGCCGTGCGGCGCCACCTCGGCGTCGACGCGGGTGTCGCCACCCCAGCGGACGGTGCCGGCCAGGACGGTCCCGGCGTCCTCGGCGGCGGCGCCGTCGGGGCTCCACAGCACCACCGGCGGCCGGTACAGGCTCGACCGCACGCCACCGAACGAGGCCACCGTCTTCGTCCCCTGCACCATGGCCTCGGTGGTGGGCCTCCACTCCCCCGCCCAGCCCCCGCCCCAGTGCGTGAGGTGCGGCGCCGGGCCGGCGAGGGCGGGCGCCCCCGACGCCGCCTGGTGGAGCCGACACGGGGCGTCGCCCGCGTTGGCGACCTCGACCCACTGCTCGATCGCCTCGACGTCGGGGTGGGTCCGGACGCAGAACGTCACCGCCAGCGGGGCGACCCGGTCGACCAGCCGGATGCGGTGGTCCACCCCGTCGCCCTCGGCGGCCGGGCCCTGCGTGGCGCCGTCGAACCGCAGGCGGGTGGACACGGCCCCGTCGGCGTGGGTGACCCGCAGCGCCGGCTCCCGCAGCGGCTCCTCGCCGAAGGTCGGGAGGGCCAGCGGGTACAGGGCGATCGGCAGGTCGGGCCGGGGCTCCTCGGCCGGCGGCCCGAAGTGGAGCTGGTGGAGCCGGCCGTCGTCACCCGGCGCCAGGACCAGGAGGGTCGCACCGGCGTCGATCACGATCTCGTCCACCGACCGAACCTAACCCCGTGCCCGTGCCCGGCTCGCCCGGTGGACGACGACGTATGACGGTCTTGCAGGACGACGCCGCCGGCCTGGTGGCGTGGGTGGCGCCGGGCTCTTCCCGCCTGGCCGCCGTCCCCGTCGACGGGCTCGGCCTCCGCGACCGCCCGCCGGCCGGGCGGTTCACGACGCCCCGCCGCCACCGGCGACGATCACACCAGATGGATGCCCAGCCCGGTTCTGAGGCGCAGGCGTTGCGCTGACGCAACCCAGGCGGGTCAGAACGGACCGGATGGATCGCAGCACGGTTCTGAGGCGCCGACGGCGCGTTCGGGGCGACCAGGGTGGATCAGAACCCGAGGCCGGCACGCGCCCCTCGGGTTCTCCACTGGAGCCTCCGTGCTCGTGGGCCGTGGGCCGGGGCTGAGGGCGGGGGCTGGGGTCAGGGGGGCCAGATGGCGGCGTCGGGGGGGCCGGCGAGGGTGAGGAGGGCGGTGAGGGCGGGGCCGTGGGTCATCTCGGGGGGCCAGACCTCGACGGTGACGCCGGGGACCTCGACGGGGGCGGGGACGACGAGGGTGACGGGGCGGCCGGCGGCGGCTGCCGCCCGGGCGATCTCCTCGGCGGTGCCCGGGGGGCGGCCGGCGGGGACGGCGACCGAACCTGGGGCGGCGGTGGGGAAGGTCCGGCCGACCCAGAACCCGGTCGGTCCGGGCGGTGCGACGACCAGGCCGTCGGCGGGGAGGGCGGCCGCCAGCCGCGCCGCCGCCCACGGGGCCGAGCCCTCCTCCTGGTAGAGCGGGCCGACCACGGCGGCGACGGCGGCGTAGAACGGCGGCCGGGCGCCGGGCCCGTCGGCCGGCGGCCAGCCCCCGGCGGCCAGGGCCAGGTGGGCCGGGTCGACGTCGACCACGTCACCGTCCCGGCCCCCGACGGCGGCGGCCAGCGACCGGGACTCGCGGGCGTCGAGGCCGGTGGTGATCACCAGGTCGGCGGTGGTCAGCTCAGCCAGGGCGGCGTCGCCCTGCTGGAGCCCGACGGTGCCGCCGTGGAGGGGGTCGTCCCAGGCGAACAGGCCCTTGGCCCCGACGGTGTTGACCACGGTCGCGCCGGTGATCCCGCCCAGCGTCCGCAGCCCGGCCCGGGCGCCGATCGCCCCCGGGCCGGCCAGCACCACCACCCGCGCCCCCCGCCGGGCCGGGATGGCGGTCAGGGCGGCCACGGGCCTAGTAGCGGAGCCCGGGGGCGCGGGTCTTGAAGACGTCGGTGGCGAGCTGCTGGCCCAGCTTGGTGGCGTCCCAGCGCTTGCCGCCGTTGGAGATCGTGTTGCCGTTGGTCCAGCCGGTCATCAGCACGATGTCCTCGGCCACGGCCCGGATGACCTGCCCGGTGACGTGGGCGCTCTCGTCGCTGGCCAGCCAGGCGACGAGGGGCGACGACACCGCCGGGTCCATCCGGTTCCACTCGTCCTCGGGCACCTCGTCGGCCTCGATGACGGCGGGGGCGCCGGGCATGGTGCCGGTGATGCGGGTGGCGGCGGCGGGGCCGACGGCGTTGACGGTGACGCCCAGGCGCCCCAGCTCGAGGCTGAGGGTCTGGGTGAAGCCGGCCACCCCGGCCTTGGCCGTGGCGTAGTTGGTCTGGCCGAAGTTGCCGACCAGGCCGGCGCCCGAGGTGGTGGTGATGATTCGGCCGCCGACGGGCTGACCGGTCTCCTTGTGCACCTTCCGCCAGTGGACCGCGGCGTGGTGGCACGGCGACCACATGCCCTTGAGGTGGACGGCGATGACGGCGTCGAAGTCGGCCTCGCTCATGTTCCAGATCGCCGAGTCGCGGACGATGCCGGCGTTGGTGACGAGGATGTCGAGCCGGCCCCAGGTGTCGACGGCCTGGGCGACCATCCGCGCCGCGCCCTCGTGGTCGGCCACGTTCTCGTAGTTGGCGACGGCCTCGCCGCCCCGGTCGGTGATCAGCCCGACGGTGAGGTCGGCGTCCTTGCCCTCGCCCTCGCCCGTGACCGAGCCGCCGAGATCGTTGACCACGACCTTGGCGCCGTGCTTGGCCAGCTCCAGGGCGTGCCCCCGCCCGATGCCGTGGCCGGCTCCGGTGACGATGGCGACCTTGCCGTCGAGCATGCCCATGGGTGACCTCCTGCGGCCCGGCCGCGCGTATCTGACGAGTCGTCAGATCTTAGGAGCTAGCCCACCGGGAAGGTGAAGCTGCCGGGCCAGCTGCCGTAGTCCTGCGAGGTGACGGCGTTGGCCTCGCTCCCCTCGTAGGACTCCTCGCCCGGGGCGATCTCGATCACGACCCGGCCGCCCTCGACCGGGTTGATGATCCCGGCGTGGACGGCGGCCGAGCAGACCGACGAGTCGTCGGTGTAGGTCTCGGTGCCCCAGACCGAGCCGATCTCGCCGTCGGGCGGGCAGAGGAAGGCGATCCGCTTGCCGTCCTCGCCTCGGTACTGGGCGGCGTTGAGGTCCCACGACACGTCGGGGGCCTCGGCATCGGGGGCGCCGGTGCCCTCCTGGCCCTGGTCGGAGGTGTCGGGGGGCGTGTCCTCGGGGTCCTCGCCGGCCTCGGTGGTGGTCGGGTCGCCGCCCGCGTCGCCCTCGTCGTCGGGGGCCGTGGTGGTCGCGCCCTCGTCGGCGGTGGTCGACGTCTCCCCCGCCTGCTCCTCGGTGGTCGACGAGGCGGCGTCGCCGTCGTCGCCGTCGTCCGAGCACCCGGCCAGGACGAGCAGGGCGGCGAGGGCGGGGACGGCGAGACGGCGGACGGTCGGGGTGCGCATCCCTGCATCCTCGCACCGGTAGCGTCTCGCGCTCGTGCTGGCCGCCACACTCCTCGCCCTCGGGTCGGCCGCCGTTCACGCCTCCTGGAACCTGCTGATCAAGACCAGCGACGACCGGGCCCTGGCGGCGTGGGGCCAGTTCACCGCCGCGGCCGTCGTGGCCGCGGCCGGGCTCCTGGTGGTGGGCCTGCCGGGCTGGGACGCGGCGCCGTACGTCGCCGCCAGCGCCGTGGTCCACGTCGCCTACCTGGAGTCGCTGGTGGCGGCCTACACCCACGGCGACTTCTCGCTCTCGTACCCGCTGGCCCGGGGTGGCGGCGCGGTGCTGGCCGCGGTGGGGAGCGCCGTGGTGCTCGACGACCGGCTGCCCGCCCTGGGCTGGGTGGCGATCGCCGTGGCCGGCGCCGGGCTGGTCGGGCTCCGAGGCCGGGGCGTGCCCGCCGCCGACGACGTCGTGCTGGGCGACGACCGCCCGCCGGCCGCCAACACCGACGGGGGCCGGGCCGCCCTCGGCTTCGCCCTGCTGACCGCGGCCTGCATCGCCACGTACACGATCGTCGACTCGGCCGGGTCCCGCGCCGGTGACAGCGGGGTCGCCTACAGCTTCGCCGGCTGCCTCGCCTCCGGGCTGACCGTCACCGCGGCCAACCTGGTCCGGCCGTCCCGCCGGGCGAGGGCGAGCGTCCTCCGCCGGGACTGGCGGCGGCACCTCGCCGGCGGCGTCGGCACCGTCACCGCCTACACGATGGTGCTGGTGGCGGTGCGCCAGGCGCCGGTCGGCTACGTCACCATGCTGCGCGAGTCCTCGGTGGTGCTCGGCGCCCTGGTCGGCTGGCTGGTGCTCCACGAGGGCCTGGGCCGGCGGCGGCTGGTCGCCTCGCTGGTGATCCTCGGCGGCCTCGTCCTGCTGGTCGTCGCCGGGGGCTGAGGCCTACTGCTGGTAGCCCTCGACCGTGCCCTCGGAGCGGACCTCGGCGTCGTCGGGGTCCTGGCCGCTGGCCCGCCGGGCCCGCCGTTGGCGGAGGAGGTCCCAGCACTGGTCGAGGGCGACCTCGACCTGCCGGAGCCGGTCGTGGTCGGCCTCGCTCAGGGCGTCGGGACCGTGCCCGGCGGCCTGCTCGAGCCGGTGCTCCTCGTCGGCCAGCTCGTTGATCCGGCGGATGACCTCGGCATCGTCCATGCCGCTCACGCTACGCCCGCCGCGTCGTAGGCGGCTCGGGCCCGGACGATCTCGGGGCGGTGCTCGCGGGTCCAGGCGACGAGGGGGGCGATGGCCTCGAGGAGGCTGGCGCCGAGGGGCGTGAGGGCGTAGTCGACCCGGGGCGGGACGACGGGGTGGACGGTGCGGGTGACGAGCCCGTCACGCTCGAGCTGGCGGAGGGTGCGGGTGAGCATCCGTTGGCTGATGCCGTCGATGTCGCGCCTGAGCTCGGTGAACCGGCGGGTGCCCTCGCCGAGCAGCTCGACGACGAGGAGCGACCACTTGTCGCCGATCCGGTCGAGCAGGTCGCGCAGCCGGCAGGCGTCGGTCCGCTCGACCACGGTTCCCCCGGTGTGCCCGGGGGACAGCGATGTGCCGTCTTCCATCGCCGCCCATGGTGACTCATGATGCTGTCGGTATCAAGGAGTAACCATGAGCACGGAGATCGGGATCTTCCTCCCCACCATGGGCGACACCGACGGTGCCCCCGGCGACGTGGTGGCCGCCGCCCGCCAGGCCGAGGACCTGGGGTTCGAGTCGGCCTGGGCGGTCGACCAGCTGGTCGCCGGGCAGGGGGCGCCGCTCCTCGACAGCGGGCTCGCCCTCGCCGCCGCGGCCGTCGCCACCGAGCGGATCCGCCTGGCCTACGGCGTGGCCGTCGTCCCCCTCCACCCGGCGGTGTGGCTGGCCAAGCAGGTCGCCACCCTCCAGCACCTCTCGGGCGGGCGGGTGATCCTGGGCGTCGGCGCCGGGGGCGACCGCCACACCCGCTCGTGGGCGGCGGCCGGGGTCCCGGCCCGGGAGCGGGGCGCCCGGCTCGACGCCGCCCTCGCCGTGCTCCCGGCGCTGATCGCCGGCGAGCCCACCGTCGTGCCCGAGCTGCCGGGGGCGCCGACCGTCGAGCTCGCGCCCGGCGTCACCGTCCCACCGCTGGTCGTCGGGGGCATGGCCGACGCCGCCGTCCGCCGGGTGCTCGACCACGACGCCGGGTGGTTCCTCCTCCCCTTCGGGCCCGACGGGACGGCGGCGGCACGGGCGCGGATCGCCGGCGCCGCGGCGGCCGCCGGGAAGCCCCTCCCCCACCTCACGGCCAGCACGATGGTGGCGCTGGAGGGCGACCCGGCGCTGCCGTCACCCGAGGCCGTCCGGGCCCTGCTGACCGACCCCCGGGGCCGCTTCGGCATGCCCGCCGAGGCGGCCGACGACGCCGTGGTCCGGGGCGATCCCGCGGCCGTGGCCGAGCACCTGGCCGCCCTGGCCGGGGCCGGCGCCGACCGGGTCGTCGTCACCGTCGCCGCCGGCGACTGGCACCGCCAGGCCGACCTCCTCGCCGAGGCCGCCGCCCTGCTCTAGCCGGCGGCGTACTGCTTGCGGAGCTCGTGCTTGGGGATCTTGCCGCTGGCGTTGCGGGGGATGGCGTCGACGACCTCCAGCCGCTCGGGGAGGGCCTGGGTGCGGAGGCCCTTCTCCTTGAGGTGGGCGACCATCTCGTCGAAGGTGAGCGGCTCGCCGGGGCCGGCGACGACGGCGCACACCATCTCCCCCCGGTCGGCGTCGGGCAGGCCGATCACGGCCACGTCGGTGACCTTCGGATGCTCGTACAGGAGGTTCTCGACCTCGGCGGCCGAGACGTTCTCGCCCTTGCGGATGATCACGTCCTTGACCCGGCCGGTGATGCGGACGTAGCCGTCCTCGTCGATCACACCGAGGTCGCCGGTGCGGAACCAGCCGTCGGAGTCGAAGGCGTCGGCGTCGAGCGATCCGTCGAGGTAGCCCCGCATCATCTGCGGCGCCTTGGCCCGCAGCTCGCCCTCCTCGCCGGCGCCGACGACCTCGCCGTCGAGGCTCACGGCCCGCAGCAGCACGCCGGGCATGGCCCGCCCCTCGGTGGTGGCCAGCTTGTCGTCGGGGTCGAGGGCCGAGCCCATGGTGAGGATCGGCGCCTCGGTCAGCCCCCAGCCCGAGACGATGCCGAGCCCCCCCAGCTCCTCCTTGACCTCGGTGTGGAGGGCCGGGGGCTTGGGGGCGCCGCCACCCGGGCACAGCCGGAGGCTGGGGAAGATCTTGACGTCGCCGGCGGCCCGCTGGGCGGCCAGGTAGGCCATGTGGAAGAAGGTGGCCGAGCCGGCCAGGGTGACGTCGGCCTTCGAGGCCAGCTCGGGGGTGGCCGTGGGGTCGAAGGCCTCGGTGATGACGTTGGTGAGGCCGTACATCAGGCTCGACGCCAGCCAGATCGGCCCGGCGATGTGGGTCACCGGGAAGGCCATCAGGTTGCGGTCGCCCTCGCGGCACAGCATCCGGTCGCACATGCCCCGGGCGGTGACGATCAGGTCGCCGTCGCTGTGGCGGGCGCCCTTGGGGTCGGCGGTGGTGCCCGAGGTGTAGAAGAGCCAGGTCGCCGGCTCGTCGGCCCGGGTGGCGGGCGGCTCGGGGGCGGGGGGGAGGTCGGCCGGGTCGCCGTCGGGCAGGGTGCTCGACGCCACCAGGACCTTGGGCGGGTTGGGGTTGTCGGCAGCGATGCGCTCGGCCATCGCCTCGTAGTCGAAGCCCCGCCACTCGCCCGGGACGATCAGCAGCTTGGCCTCGGCCTGGCGGGTGACGAAGCCGACCTCCCGGTCGCGGTAGATCGGGATGATCGGGTTCTGGACGGCGCCGAGCCGGCACAGGGCGGCGATCAGCACCAGCGAGCCGTGCCACGTCGGGAGGACCCACGACACGACGTCGCCCGGGCCGATGCCCTCGGCCGCCAGCCCGGCGGCGACCGTCTCCGCCGAGGTCCGGTAGTCGCCGAAGGTGACGGCCTGGCCCGACTCGTCGATCGTCATCACCGCGTCCGGCGACGCCTCCGCCCGTGCCTCGACCAGCTCCCACAGGTTCCGTCCCTCGAGCATCGATCCTCCGTGCGTCGGCGCCGGGCGTGGCGCGATCTGACGGTTCGTCAGGTTAGGGGATGGACGACGCCGTAGCCTGCGCCCCGTGCCGTCGTCGCTGGTCGTGTTCGCCGGGGTCCCCGGGGTCGGGAAGTCCTCGGTGGCCGAAGGGGTGGCCCGGGCCCTCGGGCGGCCGGTCCTGTCGGTCGACCCCATCGAGCAGGGCATGGCCGACGCCGGCATCCCGCCCTCGTTCGAGCGGGGCCTGGCCGCCTACCTCGTCGCCGCCCGCTGCGCCGCCCACCTGCTCGGGCTGGGCCAGGGCGTGATCGTCGACGCCGTCAACGCCGAGCCCGAGGGCCGCGCCGTGTGGCACGAGGTGGGCGCGGCCGCCGGCATCGCCCCGACCTGGGTCCACGTCACCTGCTCCGACCCCGCCGTCCACCGGGCCCGCCTGGAGGGCCGGGCCCGCCGCTACGCCGACGTCGACGAGCCGGCCTGGGCGGCCGTGATCGCCCGCGCCGCCGGCTTCGCCCCCTGGACCGACGAGCGCATCACCGTCGACACCGCCTCCCCCCTCCCCACCACCATCGCCCACGTCCTCGCCGCCCTCTCCTGAGGACGTCCTAGAGGACGGCCACGGGGGCGACGGGGGTGCTGGTGGCGCCGACGATGGGCTCGGGGGCGGCGAGGAGGAGGACGTCCCAGCGGCCGGCGTCGGCGCAGCGGGCGGCGAGGGCCTCCAGGTCCCAGCTCTGGCCCTGGATCACCCCGATGTCGCGGATCTGCAGCATGTGGACGCAGAGGGTGTCGCTCCAGTCCGGGGACGGGGGCGGGAAGGCCTCGTAGGCGTAGGTGTCGGTGACGACGACGGCGATGTCGTGCTCGCGCACCCACTCGACGGAGTGGAGCGACGGGCCCGGGAAGCGGAACCCGTCGCCCTTGGCGTAGCGCTCCCGGCGGCCGGCGTGGAGGTGGCGGATGTCGCCGGTGCGGACCAGCAGGGCGTCGCCCGGCTCGGGCACCAGGCCCGCGGCGTCGTACGCCGACGCCAGGTCGTCGCCCGTGACGGCGTAGCCCGGGTCGATCTCGTCGAGCGCCGACGCCCCCCGCAGGCGGGCGATGTCGATCACCACACCCCGGGTGACGATCGGGACCAGCGTCTCGGCCCCGCACACCGTCGCCCCCGCCGTGGTCACCGACGAGGCCGGGAAGCCGTTCCAGATCTGCCCGTCGTAGGAGACGTGGGCCAGGGTGTCGAGGTGGGTGCCGGCGCAGGTGCTCATCCGCACGGTGTCGTCGGACGACGCCCACACCCCGGGCACGAGGGGGTCACGCTCGTTGATGACCTCCATGGTCAGCTCGGGGTTGAGGCGGTGCGGCGGCTGGCCCACCTGCGGCGAGTCGGGGCCGAGGTCGAGGGCGAGCGAGAACCGCTCCCCCGTCCGCACGCACGCCGCCCCCCGGGCCGCGGCGACGTCGTCGAGCAGGTTGCCGCAGCCCCGCTGGTCGTCCTCGCCCCAGCGCCCCCAGTTGGAGACGCGGGCCCGGATCTCCTCGAGGTGCGGGGGGAGGCCGGTCACGCCAGCGACAGCACGGCGCGGTTGACCTTGCCGTCGTGCATGGCGGTGAGGGCGTCGTGCACGCCCTCGACCGGGTAGGTGGCCGACACCAGCTCGTCGAGCAGCAGCTTGCCGCTCTTGTAGAGCTCGACGAACAGGGGGATGTCGTGGTGGGGCCGGACCGTCCCGTAGCGGCAGCCCATGATGGACTTGTCGTTGTAGAGCGTGTTGACGACGAAGCTGGCCTCGGTGCCGAGCTTGGGCACGCCCAGCAGGATGCACTGGCCGCCCCAGTCGAGCAGGTCGATGGCCGTGCGGATCAGGGCCGGGTGGCCGACGCACTCGAAGGCGTGGTCGACGCCGGCGGGCACGATCTCCTTGACGGCGGCGACGGTGTCGACGTCCGGCCCGGCGGCGACGAAGTGGGTGGCGCCGAACTGGCGGGCCGCCTCCTCCTTGGCCGGGTTGGCGTCGACGGCGATGATCGGGCCGGCATCCGAGAGGCGCAGCCCCTGGAGGACGTTGAGGCCGATCCCGCCCACGCCGATCACGACCGCGCTCTCGCCGTGCGTCGGCTTGGCCCGGTTGAGCACGGCGCCGGTGCCGGTGACGACGGCGCAGCCGATCAGGCAGGCCGACGACAGCGGCACCTCGGGGTCGATGACGATCGCCTGGTTCTCCTGCACGACGGTCGTCTCGGTGAACACGCCGGCGTTGGCGAACTGGAAGGCCTTGGTGCCACCGACGGTGAACGGCGCCCGCAGCTTCCCGGCGCCCGCCTTGCAGTGCGACGGGAGCCCCCGCGAGCAGGCCGAGCAGCGCCCGCAGAAGCCCATCGTGGTGAGGACGACGTGGTCGCCGACCTTGACCGAGGTGACGGCGTCGCCGACCTGCGCCACCACGCCGGCGCCCTCGTGGCCGAGCACGACCGGCGTCGGGAACGGGATGGTGCCGTCGACCACCGACACGTCGCTGTGGCACAGCCCGGCGTTGTGGATGTCGACACGCACCTCGTTGGGGCGGATGTCCCGCACCTCGACGTCGTCGCGCACCTCCAGCTCGCCGGTCCAGACGATCCCGCGCACGGCGGCTCCTTCAGGGGTTGGGGGCCTAGCCGGCCCAGAGGATGGACTGCATCTCGGAGTAGGCGTGGAGGCCCCACTGGCCGCCGTCGCGCCCGACGCCGGAGTACTTGAACCCGCCGAACGCCGCCTCGTGGTTGCGCTGGAGGGTGTTGATGCCGACGTTGCCGCACTCGAGGCGCTTGGCCACCTCCATGCAGCGGCCGGTGTCGCCGCCGAACACGTAGGAGAAGAGGCCGTAGTCGCTGTCGTTGGCCAGGGCGACGGCCTCGTCGTCGTCGTCGAACGGCATGGCCACGATCACCGGGCCGAAGATCTCCTCCCGCGTCGCCCGCATCGACGGGGTGGCGTCGGCCAGCAGCGTGGGGGCGACGTAGTGGCCGGTGTCGAGGTCGGGTCGCTTCCCTCCCGCGACCGGGTTGGCGCCCTCGTCGATGGCGGACCGCACGTAGCCCTCGACCCGCTCACGGTGGGCGGCGGTGATCACCGGCCCGAGGACGGTGTCGCGCTCCAGCGGGTCGCCGACCTTGAGGTGCCCGGCCATCCCCGCCATCTTGGCCACGACCTCGTCGTACTTCGTCCGCTGGACGAGCAGGCGGGTGGGCGAGGTGCAGATCTGCCCCGAGTGGAAGGTCCACGTGCTCGACACGTTCTGCACGACGTTCTGGACGTCGGCGTCGTCGAACACGATCGCCGCCCCCTTGCCGCCGAGCTCGAGGAGCAGCCGCTTCATCGAGCGGCCGGCGACCTCGGCGATGCGGCAGCCGACACCGGTCGAGCCGGTGAAGGAGATCATGTCCACGTCGGGTGAGGTGGTGATGGCCTCGGCGGCCTCGACGGTGTCGGCCACGACCACGTTGACCACGCCGGGCGGGAAGCCGGCCTCGGCGAAGGCCTCGGCCAGCAGGATCGTCCCCAGCGGGTCCTGCACCGGGGGCTTCACCACCAGGGTGTTGCCCATGGCCAGCGCCGGCGCCATCTTCCCGGCCATGTTGGTGATCGGGACGTTGTAGGCGGCGAAGCAGGCGACCACCCCGACGGGGGCGCGGTGCTCGACGGCCCCGACGATGCCACCCGGGGCGAGGGCGGTGGTGGGCATGACCGCCGGCGGCAGCGGCACGAGGGTGTCGACCGGCTTGGCGTAGTAGCGGAAGCGGGCGCCGGCCTGGCCGACCTGCATCGTCTTGGTCGTGCGCAGGGTGGCGCCGGTCTCGGCCTGGACGAGGGGGACGAGGTCGTCCCGCTTGGCGTCCATCAGATCGGCGACCCGGGCGAGCAGGGCGCAGCGCTCCGCCATCGGGGTGGCGGCCCACGCCTTCTGGGCGGCCCGGGCCGCGGCGCACGCCGCCTGCGCCTCCTCGACCGAGGCGTTGGGGGCGATGCCGACGAGCTGCTCGGTCGCCGGGTTGCGGACCTCGTAGCCGCCGCTGGCGCGCACCCACTCCCCGCCGATGAGCAGCCGGTAGTCGTGGTCGGGACCGATCGTCACGGGCGCGAACTGTAACGCGTTCTACTTCGGCGCCGACACCTGCCATTCACGCGTCGATCGACCGGCAGTCCCGCACCTCGAGGCCGTTGGGCGCGAAGCCCTCCCACCCCGGGTCGCCGAGGGCGCCGGGGACGTAGACCTCGGCGATCTCGTCCCGGTCGCCGCCCTCCAGCGCCACCAGCCGCAGGCCGTGGCCCTCGGCCCGCTGCTCGGCCAGGTCGACGACCTGCCGCCAGCCGGCGGGGTCGATGGCGGCCTCGGCGTCGACGCGACCGAGGTCGTCCGCCGTCGCCTCCCACTCGTCGCGCAGGCGGCGGACGGCGGCGATCGTGTCGTCGTCGTAATCGATCTCCTCGTCGGTGACGACGGCCGCCAGGACGGCCAGGCTCTCCTCCTGGTCGGCCCGGTAGCCCTCGGCCCGGCGCCGGGTGACGATGGTGGCGCAGGCCGTCGCCGCCTCGGCCACGAAGTCGGCGTGGTCGGCCGGGACCCCGGCCCGGGGCGAGGCGATGACCTCGCAGTCACGACCGGTCAGCCCCAGCGCCTCCAGGGCCCCGGCGGCATCGGCGCCGGCGTCGGATCCACCGATCTCGACGTCCTCGGCCGCGGCGGCGACGTCGGGGGCGGTGGCGATCGCCAGGCGCTCGTCGAGCCGCTCGAGCTCGGCGTCGATCAGCCCGAGGACCTCCTCCCAGGCGCCGGCGTCGTCGACCTCGGCGCCGGCCAGCCGCTCGCGGTCTGCGGCCAGCACGTCCCGCCAGGCCTCGATGGCGTCCGCCGCGGCGGCGACCTCGTCGTCGCCGGGGGGCTCGGTCCGCGCCCACAGCACGACGTCGAGGGCGGCGTCCGAGCCGGCCCTGGCCACGTCGGCGTCACGCTCGTTGAGGACGGCGGTGCAGCGCTCGGCCGGCGGGGCCGGCAGGCCCTCGGAGGTCGCCGGCGGGTCGAGCCCGACGACCGGGTCGTCCTCGCCACCACCGTCGCGGCAGGCCACCAGCCCGGTCGTGAGCGCCAGGGCGAGGGCGACGAGGCGGACGGGACGGCGTGCGGGGGCCACGGTCCGGAGGGTACGCGCCCCCGGCCCCCGGGAAACCGGGGCCCGGCACCCGAACCGGTGTCACCAGGCGCAGCGATCGCCGCACCTGGTGACACCGGTTCGCCGTGGTTCGCCGTGGTTCGCCGTCGGTCTAGGCCGTGTCCTGCGAACCGGGTCCGGGCCAAACCAGCGACCCTGAGCGGGGTCCTCGCCCGTTGAGGGTCGCAGTTCCTGGCCGCCGAGGAGGAGGCGGCGACGCGCCCTGCCTCAAGGTGCCTGGCACCTTGAGGCGATCGCAGGGCACGTTCTAGGTGCCGACCTGCTCGCGGCGGAGGCGGGTGGTGCGGTGCTCGGGGTCGGTGTCGAAGCGGGGGATGACCTCGCGGCCGAACAGCTCGGTGGCCTCGATCACGACCTCGATCGGGGTCTCCTGGCTGAGCATCCCGAAGGTCATCTGGTCGGCGCCGACGTCCTCGAAGCGCTGCACGACCTTGGCGACCTCGTCGGGGTCGCCGATGGCCCACTCCCCCATCTTGACGGCGATGTCGACCTCCTCCTGCGTGTAGGGCGGGAAGAGCTCGGGCCACACCGGCGTGCCCGGGGGCTTCGGGAAGGTGTCGAGGTACCGGAACAGCAGGCTCTTGTGGTAGTGGCCCCGGGCGTCGCGGAGGTACTCGCGGGCCCTCCTGCCGTCCTCCAGGCAGAGCATCGAGGAGGTCACCATCACGTTGTCGTTGACGTAGCCGCCCACCGGCTCGGCGTTGACGATCTCCTTCTTGTACGTCTCGATCAGCGGGGCCAGCTGGTCCGACGTGCCGGTGGTGAAGCAGAGGACCCCGAGGCCGAGCTGGGCCGCCTTGGCGAAGGTGGGGGGCGAGCCCGCCGCCACCCACAGCGGGGGGTGCGGCCTGGTGATCGGCTTGGGCAGGACGTTGCGCTCGGGGACGGTGAAGAACTGGCCGTCGAAGGCCGGGTAGGTGCCCGGCTTCCACATCTCGACCAGCTGGGGCAGGACCTCGTCGAACATGGCCTTGGTGAGGTCGGGGTCGGTGATGCCGAAGCCCTGCTGCTCGGTGGTCGAGCTGCCCCGGCCCATGCCCAGCTCGAAGCGGCCGCCGCTGAGGTGGTCGAGCATGGCGACCTTCTCGGCGGTGCGGAACGGGTGGTTCACCGGCGGGGTGATGTTGAAGATGCCCGAGCCGATGTGGATGCGCTCGGTCGCCGCCGCGCACCAGCCGAGGAAGGCCTCGTTGGCCGAGAGGTGGGAGTACTCCTCGAGGAAGTGGTGCTCGGTGGCCCACAGGTACTTGAAGCCGGAGCGGTCGGCGGCCTTGACCCACTCGAGCTCTTCGCGGAGCCGGATGTGCTCGGCCGCGTCCCCGTGCTCGTCGACCATCGAGGCCGGCACGTACATCCCGTTGAAGATCCCGAACTCCATGGCGCCGGACTGTAACGCGTTCTAGTTCTGCGGCTCGTCTACCCTCGCCCCGTGCGGCGCTACGGGTCGGAGCGCAACGAGCGGTGGGAGGGCTTCGCCCACCGACCCGGCGACGTCGTGGTCAGCACGCGCTCGAAGTGCGGCACCACGTGGGTGCAGATGATCTGCCTCCTGCTCGTCCACGGGCCGAACCTCCCCGCCCCGCTCTCCGAGCTGTCGCCCTGGCTCGACTGGGACGTCGAGCCCCTCGACGCCGTCCGGGCCCGCCTCGCCGCCCAGCGCCACCGGCGGGTCCTCAAGACCCACACCCCGCTCGACGGGCTCCCGCTCCACCCCGACGTCACCTACGTGGTCGTCGGCCGGCACCCGCTCGACGTCGCCGTCTCGCTCCACCACCACGTCGCCAACATCGACCAGGTCCGGAGCGCCGAGCTGCGGGGGCGACCGGTGGCGGCGCCGGTCGAGATCATGCTCACCGAGTGGCTCGACCGCTGGATCGACGGCGGGGCCGCCGTCCTCGACGACCTCGACACCCTGGCCGGGAACGTCCACCACGTCGCCGACGCCCGGCGCCGGCGCGCCGACGGCCTCGACGTCGTCCTCCTCCACTACGACGAGCTGGCCGCCGACCGGGAGGGGCGGATGCGGGCCCTGGCTGCCCACCTGGGGATCGCCGTCCCCGAGGCGGACTGGCCCGCCCTGGTGGCGGCGGCCGGCTTCGACGCCATGCGCGCCGACCCGTCGGCCACCGTGCCCGACCGGCTCGGCGTGCTCCGCGACCACGGCGCCTTCTTCCGCTCCGGCCGCTCGGGCGAGGGCGTCGCCGCCTGCACCCCGGCGCAGCTCGCCCGCTACCGGGACCGCATGGCCACGCTGGCCCCACCCGACCTCGTCGCCTGGCTCCACGACCCCGCCTACCCTCTCGCCCCGTGACCGACCTGGACACGTTCCGCGCCTCCGCCGCCGCCTTCATCGCCGGGGCCCAGGAGGACGGGGTGGCGTGCCGGGCCTTCGGGGCCATCCTCCCGCCCGACCTCCACGAGCGGGCCCGGCGCTGGCAGCGCCACGTGGCCGAGCACGGCTTCGCCGCCCTGCACTGGCCGGTCGAGGCCGGTGGCCGGGGCCTGACCCGGGCCCACACCGGTGTCTGGGCCGAGGAGTGCGCCCGGGCCGAGGTCCAGCCGTACCTCAACCTCCAGGGGATCGTCCTGGCCGGCGAGGCCATCCTCCGCCACGGCACGCCCGCACAGCAGACGGCGCTCCTGCCCCCGACGGCGCGCGGCGAGATCCTCTGGTGCCAGCTCTTCTCCGAGCCGGGCGCCGGGTCCGACCTGGCCTCGCTGGCCTGCTCGGCGGTCGGCTCGCCCGACGACGGGTTCCGGATCACCGGGCAGAAGACGTGGTGCTCGAACGGCCAGCTGGCCGAGATGGGCATCCTGCTGGCCCGCACCGGCGGGCCCGGCCACAAGGGGATCTCCTTCTTCCTGCTCGACATGGCCCTCCCCGGCATCGAGGTCCGCCCGCTCCGGCAGATGACCGGCGACGCCGAGTTCACCGAGGTCTTCCTCGACGCCGTGCCCGTCCCCGGCGACGCCCTGCTCGGCCCGCTCCACGGCGGCTGGGGCGTCGCCATGGGCGTGCTCGGCGACGAGCGGGGGTCGAGCGACGCCTCCGGCCTGATCAGCCTCGACCGCCGCCTGGCCCGGCTGGCCGCCCTGGCCGATCGCTCCGGGGCCGGGGTCGAGCGCGACCGGCTGGCCGACGTCCTGGTGCGGGGCCACGCCCTCCGCTCGATGCTCGTCGCCTCGGGCGGCGGCCCCGGGGCCGGCTCGGCTGCCAAGCTCCTACGCACCGAGCTCGAGCTCGACGCCGCCGGCCTCGCCGTCGACCTCGCCGGCCCCACCGGGATGCTGGCCGGCGGCCCCACCGACGGCTTCCTCTACTCCCCCGGCATGAAGATCGCCGGCGGCTCCAGCGAGATCCAGCGCAACATCATCGGCGAGCGCGTCCTCGGCCTCCCGAGGGAGCCCCGGCCCTAGGCCGTGTCCTGCGAACCGGGTCCGGGCCGGATCAGCGACCCTGAGCGGGGTCCTCGCCCGTTGAGGGTCGCAGCTTCCTGGCCGCCGAGGAGGAGGTGGCGACGTCCCCGCCTCAAGGTGCCTGGCACCTTGAGGCGATCGCAGGACACGCCCTAGAGCCGGATGATCCGGGCCGTCGTCCCGGCGGTGACGGTGGCGATGTCGTCGGGATCGCTGGTGATCACGACCACCCGGTCCTCGCCGGCGCCGTGGGCGATGGCCCCGATGTGGGCGTCGGCCGGCGACACCCCGTGCTCGGCCCGCAGCCGGGCGGCGACGTCGGTCGACCGTCGGTCGAGGTGGTGGTCCCCGATGCCCAGCCGGTTGATCGCCGCCCACCGGGGCGCCGTCCGGTCCCACCCCGCCTCCACCCGCACCGTCGACGGCACGACGGCGACGTCCGTGCCGACCCGCCGAGCGAGGTCGAAGTCGATGAGCGAGGCCAGCCGCTGCTGCTTGTTCGACCACCGAGTGGCGAGCACGTGCACGGCTTCTGCGTCGAGGATGGTGACAGCCATCAGGCCACCGCGGCTTCGTCGGAGCCCGATGCCGAGGCCCGGGCCGCCAGCACCCCCTTGACCCAGGCGAGGACGTCCTCGGGGTGGGCGTCCTCGCCGAGATCGGCGATCGCCTTGTCGATCAGGTCGGGGTGGTGCAGCGCCGGGTGGTCGTCGAGCTCGGCGCCGGCCATGGCCACCTGGGCCAGGGTGGGCCGGGCCTCCGGGTACATCTCGTAGTACTCCTCCAGGGCGGCGCGGGCGGCCACCTTGTCGGTGTACTGCTCCTTCTCGGTGGCGAGGGCGACGAGGCGCTCGCGCAGGCCGTCGACGATCAGCTCGGTCAGCGACCGGGCCATGCCGCTCTCGACCGCGGCGCGGGCGGCGCGCTGGAGCTCCTCGGGGAGCCGGACGGAGGTGGCGACGGTCTGTCCGCTCATGCCCCGAACCGTACCACGGTTCGTACTACACCTGCTGGGGGTGGCTCAGGGGGCGAAGGGGAGCTGGAGCATCTCGATGGCGTTGCCGCGGACCAGCTTGCGGACGACATCGGTGGGGAGGTTGCCCATCAGCTTCTCGCCCACCTCGCGGCTCTTGGGCCAGGTCGAGTCGGAGTGCGGGTAGTCGGTCTCGAAGCAGATGTTGTCGATGCCGCACTTCTCGATGTTCTCGAGGCCGTAGACGTCGTCGAAGAAGCAGCCGTAGATCTGGCGGTAGTAGTAGGTCGAGGGCGGGTCCGGGACCTTGTCGCCGAAGCCGCCCCACGCCCGGTTCTCCTCCCAGACGTTGTCGGCCCGCTCGAGGATGTAGGGGATCCAGCCGATCTGACCCTCGGAGTAGGCGAGCTTGAGGTCGGGGAAGCGGGGCAGCCAGCCCGAGAACAGCCAGTCGGTCATCGAGCTCATGGCGTTGCCGAAGGTGAGCGTCGAGCCGACCGCGGCGGGGGCGTCGGCCGAGGTCGAGGGCATCTTCGACGACGAGCCGATGTGCATGTTGATGACGGTGCCGGTCTCGGCGCAGGCCCGGAAGAAGGGCTCCCAGTAGTCGCCGTGGATCGACGGCAGGCCGAGGTAGGGCGGGATCTCGCTGAAGCACACGGCCCGGACGCCCCGCTCGGCGTTGCGGTGGACCTCGGCGGCGGCGAGCTCCGCGTCCCACAGGTGGGTGATCGTCAGCGGGATGAGGCGGCCGCCCGAGTCGCCGCACCACTCCTCGACCATCCAGTCGTTGTAGGCCTTGACGCAGAGGTCGGCGAGCTCCTTGTCCGAGGCCTCCATGAAGGTCTGGCCGCAGAAGCGGGGGAACGACGGGAAGCACATCTGGGCCTCGGTCCAGTTGGCGTCCATGTCCTCGAGCCGGGCCTTGGGGTCCCAGCAGCCCTTGCGCATCTCCTCGTAGGTGATGCCGGTGACCTTGACCTCGTCGCGGTCGAAGCCGACGGCGGCCGAGAGACGGGTCTGCGGCACCCGCTTGTCCTCGTAGAGCCACCAGTCGCACAGCTCGCCCTCGTCGGACGGCTCGTAGCTGAAGACGCCGCCGACGAACTGCATCTTCCCCCGCTCCTGGATGACGCGGGGCCCGATGTCGGCGTACTTCGACGGCAGACGGTCCTGCCACACCGTGGCGTGCTCGATGACGTGGTCGTCGACCGAGATGATCTTCGGGAAGTCGTCGGCGTGAGCCATGTTCTGAGGGTACTCCTGTTTCTGACGGGTCGTCAGGTCTGCGGTGGGCGCGCTACCGGAGCTGGTCGGCGTAGGTGTCGGTGCCGGGGATCGTGCCCTTGAACGGGCCGTGGAAGGCGACGGTGCCGAGGCCGGCGGCGGCCAGCCCGGCCGGCACCGCCCCCCACGTCGCTCCCCAGGACGTGGTGACGTCGTCGTCGACGAAGGCCAGCAGCAGGGTGCGGTCCGGCGTGCGCTCGGCGGGCACGTCGCTGGGGGCGTCGGTCGGCATCGGCACCGGGTCGAAGACGGCGGTGACCTCGTGGCCGGGGGCGTTGACCTCCCACCAGGTGGCGATGTCGGCCGAGGTGACCCCCTCGGCCCGGTCGACCACGGTCATCACCAGCGAGGCCGCCCGCCGGTCGAGGGCCAGCTCGACGGGGACGCCGTCCTCCCGCCCCGGCACCTCGGCGGCGAACCGGTACATCACGGTGTGGACGTGGTCCCGGTGCGGGAACATCCGGTCCTCGTCGATCAGGTGCTTGACCTGGCGAGTGCCCCACTCCATCCACTCGCCGAACTTGCCGGCGACGATCCAGTAGAGCGACAGGTAGGAGCCGGCGAGGGGGTCGGGCGTGACCGTGCTGTCGGGGGCCCGCAGGTCCTTGAGGTCGCGGGTGGCGACGAAGCGGGCGCCGCTGATCGTCCACGCCCCGAGCATGCAGCCGGCGTAGAAGTGGTCCCGCTCGTACCAGCGGTTGTAGGCCACCTCGTGGCCCTCGTGCGGCTCGACCAGGGTGACGAGGGCGCCGCCCAGCTCGACCGGCCGGCCCCGGCGGCTCTTGCCCGTGCCCACCTCTTGCGTCATCGGTGCTCCTCGACTCGCGCGCAGAAACGAGAACCTGTTCTAGTCCACGGGGGTGGCCGGTGCCGGTTCGCGGTGCGGCGTGGGCGGGGCCGACACCGGGCACGAGAAGCAGGGCTCGGCCTCCTCCTCGCCGCCCGCCTCCAGCACGTCGGCGCGGATCGTCGCCCAGGCCAGGGCGGCGCCGGCCAGGGCCAACCCGGCCCCGACGAGGGTCGCCCGGTGGAAGCCGTCGACCAGCGTCGCCCCGCCGATGGCGGCCGAGGCGTCGAACCCCGCCACCAGCGGCAACCCGGCCACGGCCAGCAGCCCGGCGGTGCGGGAGACGGCGTTGTTCACGCCCGAGGCGACCCCGGCGTGGCGGTCGTCGGCGGCGGCCAGCACCGTCGAGGTCAGGGGGGCGACGGTGAGCACCAGGCCGGCGGCGAAGACCAGCACCGCGGGCAGGACGTCGGCCCCGTAGGTGGCGCCGACGTCGATCCGCAGCATCAGGGCCATGCCGACGGCGATCACCGCCGGGCCGACCGTCATCGGGATGCGGGGGCCGATCCGGGCGGCCAGGGCGCCGCTGCGCGACGAGAGGGCCAGCATCACCAGGGTGAGCGGCACCGTCGCCGACCCCGCCGCCAGCGGCGAGTAGCCGAGCGCCTGCTGGAGGACGAGCGACAGCAGGAACAGCACCGCCGACAGGGCGGCGTAGACGGCGAAGGTGACGCCGTTGGCCCCCGAGAACTGGCGCGACCGGAAGATGCCCAGCGGCAGCATCGGGTGGGCGATCCGGGCCTCGACGGCCACGAAGGCGACGAGGACGGCGAGCCCGGCCAGGCCGACGGCGACGTCCTCCTCGATCAGCCCGTAGGTGGCGGCCGCCAGGCCCACGGCCCCGAGGGCGGCGCCGGCGAGGTCGGGCCGGCCCACGACGGTCGGGTCCCGCGACTCGAGCAGGTGCCGGTGCCCGACCACGACGACCACGGCGGCCAGGGGCAGGTTGAGGAGGAAGACCCAGCGCCACGACGCCGCCTCGACCAGCCAGCCGCCGAGGAAGGGCCCGACGGCGGTGGTGATCCCGGCCAGCCCCGACCAGGTGCCGATGGCCTGGGCCCGGTCGTCGGGGTGGAAGGTGGTCTGGAGCAGGGCCAGGCTCCCGGGCACGAGGAAGGCGCCGGCCACGCCCTGGAGCATCCGGGCCCCGACCAGGGTGCCGACGTCGGGCGCCAGGCCGCACAGCAGCGAGGCCAGGGCGAAGGCGCCGGCCCCGGCCAGGTAGACCCGCTTGCGGCCCAGCCGGTCGCCCACCGACCCGCCGACCAGGATCAGCGAGGCCAGCGTGACCAGGTAGCCGTTGCTGATCCAGCTGAGGCCGGCGAAGGAGGCGTCGAGGTCGCGACCGATGGTGGGCAGGGCCACGGTGACGACGGTGCCGTCGAGGAAGGCGATCCCCGACCCCAGCACCGTCGTGAGCAGCACCCACCGCCCCTGGGGGCTGTCGAGCCGCAGCCCGGCCTCGTCGGTGGTGGCCACAGCCGGACGCTACCGGCGATCCGTACGATCGGTGCCTGGCACCGTTCGTACGCCTACAGGGTGCCGCTGATGGCCCGGAGGAGGGCGTCGGACTGGAGGCTGGGGAGGACGCTGCCGCCGTCGACCACGATCGTCTGGCCGGTGACGTAGCTCGACGCGTCGGAGGCGAGGAAGCAGACGACGTCGGCCACCTCGCCGGCGTCGCCGATCCGGGCCAGCGGGGTGCCGGCCTCGGCCCCGGCGAGCCACGTCGGGTCGTCGGTGACCATCCGGGTCAGCGGGGTGCGGACCATCCCCGGCGCCACGCAGTTGACCCGCACCGTCGGGGCCGCCTCCAGCGCCGCCGACTGGGTGAGGGCGATGACGCCGGCCTTGGCCGCCGAGTACGGCCCCTCCCCCATCGTCGGCCGGATCCCGGTCAGCGAGGCCACGTTGACGACGGTGCCGCCGCGGCCGGCCATCATCCGGGGGATCACGGCCCGCAGGCAGGTGAACGTGCCCCTCAGGTTGACGCCGACCAGCAGGTCCCACTCCTTGTCGGTGTAGTCCCAGAGGGCCTTGGCCGTGCCGATGCCGGCGTTGGGGATCAGCACGTCGATCTCGCCGAGCTGCTCGACCGTCCGGGCCACGGCGGCCTCGACGTCGGCGGTGACAGCGACGTCGCCGGTGATCGCCAGCCCGTCGACCTCGTCGGCCACCGCCTGCGCCGGCCCCTCGCGGCGGTCGAGGATCGCCACCCTGGCGCCCCCGGCGGCCAGGCGCCGCGCCACCTCGGCCCCGATCCCCGACCCGCCCCCGGTGACCAGGGCGACCTTCCCGCTGAAGTCGAGCTGCATCAGACGACCACCACCGGGTCGGAGGTCACGGTGACCGCCAGCTTGGAGGCGTCGAGGAAGTTGGCCATGTCGTCGTTCATCCTCGTGCTCTCGGGCTGGGTGGCGAAGGCCCAGAAGGCGTCCCAGTCGGCGAAGGTCTGGACGGTGATGCCGTCGTAGCCGTCGAGCCCGAGCGCCCCGGCCTGCGGGGTGACCGGGTGCTGGTGGTAGCTGAGGAGGTGGCGGGCCAGGGCCGGGTCGTCACGGATCAGCGGCCCGTGGGTGCCGTGCCAGTAGGCGAGGAACTCCTCGTGGCTGAGGTCCGGCCGGCGGACGAGGAGGGCGTGCAGCGTGATCATGGGGAACCTCCGGCGATCAGTGGAAGACCTGGCCGGCGTTGGCGCCGAGGGCCTGGCCGGTGACGCAGCGGGCGAGGTCGGAGGCGAGCAGCACGACGACGTTGGCGATCTCGGCGGCGTCGGGGATGTAGCCGAGCGCGTTCTGCCCGGCGACCTCGGCGTAGACGTCCTCGGGGGTGACGCCCCGCTCCTCGGCCAGGTGCGCGAAGTACCACTTCACCGACGGGCCCCAGATGTAGCCCGGGTGGACGCCGTTGACCCGGATGCCGTCGGGGCCGAGCTCCTTGGCCAGGGTGCGGGTGATCGACTTGAGCGCCGACTTCGACGCCGCGTAGATCCCGAAGCCCTCCTCGACCCGCTCGGTCGACATGGTGTTGACCATCACGATCCGGCCGCCGCCCCGCGCCCGCATGTGCGGGTGGACGGCCCGGGTCATGTTGACGGCGCCGAAGAGGTTGACGTCGATCGTCGTCTGCCAGGTGCTCAGGTCGGCGTCGACGACCTTGGCGAAGTCGCCGTCGTGGTAGGCGTTGTTGACCAGGACGTCGACCCCGCCCAGCTCGGCGGCGGTGCGGTCGGCCAGCGCCCGGCACTGGTCGGGGTCGGTGACGTCGCAGCGCACCGGCAGGGCCCGGCGGCCGAGGGCCTCGATCTTCTGCGCCACCCGGGCGACCTTGTCCTCCCGGCGGGCGGCCACGGCGACGTCGGCCCCCTCCCGGGCCAGGGCCAGGGCGATCTCGCGCCCCATGCCGGGGCCGGAGCCCGAGACGATGGCGATCTTCCCCTCGAACAGCATCGGTCCTCCTCGATCAGAACAGCGGGGCGGGGCGGACGTCGGCCAGCAGCGGGAGGACCTCGGCCCCGATCCGCTCGATCTGCGCGACCAGCTCGCCGGCGTCGCGGGAGCGGGGCCGGACCTGGACCTGGAGGGCGCCGAGCCCGGCCATCTTCCCGAGGACGTGGGCGATCTTCTCGGGCGGGCCCTGGAGGCAACGGCCGACGTCCCAGGTGGGCTCGCCGACGTACACGGGCCCGGCCAGGGCGCCGACGTCGAAGCGCTCGCCCTCGCGCCCGGCGGCGACCAGGGCGGCGCGCAGCCGGGCCACCTCGTCGGGGCCGAAGGGGCCCTGGGGCAGCCAGCCGTCGCCCCGCGTCGCCGCCCGGCGGACGGCCGGGGCCGACGACCCGCCGACCCAGATCGGCGGGCCCCCGTCCTGCACCGGCCGGGGCCGCTGGCTGAGGCCGCTGAAGCTCCACGTCGGGCCGTCGTGGGTGGGGGTCTCGGACGCGAAGCAGGCCCGCACGGCGTCGATGGCCTCGTCGAGCAGGGCGCCGCGCCCGGCGAAGGGCACGCCCAGGGCCGTGAACTCGCCCTCGACGTGGCCGGCGCCGACGCCCATGACGGCCCGGCCCCCGGACACGACGTCGAGCGTCGCCCACGCCTTGGCCACCGCCAGCGGGTGCCGGTAGGCGGGGACGAAGACGTGCGAGAGCAGCCGGGTGCGCTCGGTCCGGCCGGCCAGCCAGGCCAGGGTGGCGACGGTGTCCCACCACTCGGCGCTCATGGCGTCGACCTTGTCGGCGGGGATGGCGGCGTGGTCGCAGACGGCGACGTAGCCGAACCCGGCCCGGTCGGCGGCGGTCGCCACCGCCAGCAGCTCGTCGGCGCCGGCGCCCGCCTCCCAGGCCTCGGCGTAGACGGTGCTCTGCGACTGGATCGGGAGCTGCACGCCCACCACCAGCCGCCCGGGGTCGAGGACGGGCGCCACGCCCGGGACCCTACCCCAGAACTAGAACACGTTCTAGTATTGACGCTCCGCCCCCCGCCGGCAGGAGGCTGGGCCCGAGCGGCCCGGCGCCGACGAAGGAGGCGCCAGGAGCGGGGAGGACAGCGTCGCTACCGTCCGAGGCCCTGCCGAGGACAGCTCTCGGCCCACGCGGCTAGATGTCACCTGAAAACGTGTCGCAGTCGTCGGCCCGGCCGGTCTCGAAGCCGCGGCGGAACCAGCGCTGGCGTTGCTCGCTGCTGCCGTGGGTCCAGCTCTCGGGGTCGACGGTGCCCCGGGCCTGGGCCTGGATGCGGTCGTCGCCCACCCCGGCGGCGGCGTCGAGGGCCTCCTCGGTGTCGCCGGGGTCGAGGAGGCCACGGTCGTAGACCGTCTTGGCCCACACCCCGGCGTAGCAGTCGGCCTGGAGCTCGAGGCGGACCGACAGACCCTCGGCCCCCACCTGCTCGTCCCGGCCCCGCCGGTGGACCTCGTCGCTGGTGCCGAGCAGGTTCTGGACGTGGTGCCCCATCTCGTGGGCCACCACGTAGGCCTGGGCGAAGTCGCCGGGGGCGTCGAAGTCCTCGCCCAGCTGGCGCATGAACCCCAGCTCGATGAAGACGTCCTGGTCGGCCGGGCAGTAGTGCGGCCCGATCTCGGCCCGGGCCCCGCCGCAGGCCGACGCCGTCGGGGTGTCGAACAGGACGAGCGTCGCCTCGGCGTAGTCCTCGCCGGCCGCCGCGAAGGTGGCGGACCAGAAGTCCTGGGTGTCGTTGAAGACCTGGCCGACGAAGTCGCGGAGGTCGGCGTCGGCGGTGACGGTGGCGGCCCCGTCGGCGCCGGCGCCCGCCGTGGGTGCCTGCGGGAACCCGGCCGAGAAGATGTCGGCCAGGTCGCCGCCGCCCCCTCCCCCGCCGAGGCTCCGGACGACGAGCGTCACCACCACGATCAGGATGACGCCGCCGATGCCCCCGACGCCCTTGCCCATCGGGATGGGGAGGCCGCCGCCACCGAAGCCGCCCCGGGTGGAGCCCCCGGTGCGCCGGTCCTCGACGTTGCTCCTGGCGTCCGCACCTCGGCCGAACCGCATGGGGCCGCCCCTACCCCGTCGGGGGCTTCTGTCCCGAGATGGACCAGTAGACGATGCGGGCCATCGAGGTGCGGAGGTCGGCGGTGCGGACGCCCCAGAACTCGAAGCCGTAGCGGTGGGCGGCGACGTGGACGAGCATCGAGACGAGGACGCCGGCGGTGGCGTGGGGCTCGACGTCGTCGGGCAGCCGCCCGCCCGCCTTCATGTCGCCGATGGCGTCGGCCAGGGCGTTGTTGAAGTCGTTGAGGAGGCGGGTGCGGACGTTGGCGAAGCGGGCGTCGCCCTCGTCGGTGGCCAGGTCGACGACCCGCAGCACCGAGCGGTGCTCCTCCCAGAAGTCGATGATCTCGTCGACGAGGGCCTCGGCCGCGGCGTAGCCCTTCTTGCCCCGCCAGGGGCTGGTGCGGACGTGGTCGGCGAAGCGCTTGCCCTGCGCCGCCATCTCCTCGGCGAGCACCACCACGGCGCTCTCGACGTCGGCGAAGTACTGGTAGAAGGTCGCCGGGCTGGTGCCGGCGGAGCGGGCGATGTCGACGACCTTGAGCTCGCGGTACGAGCCGGCGCCGAGCATGGTGGCGGTGCAGTCGAGCAGCTTCTGGCGGGTGGCCAGGCCCCGCCGGCCGGGGCGGCGCCCGTCGGCGGCCCGGGCCTCGTCGCCCGCGGTGTCGTCGGTGTCCTCGGTCCCCTCCTCGGCGGCCACGATCAGCTCCCCCCGCCCTCGGGGGCGGGCGGCCGGTAGCAGGCGAGCAGCAGCCCGACGCCGGCGACGACGCCGAGGCCGAGCGAGATCCCCAGGCCGGCGTAGGGCTCGAAGGCGAGGTCGAGGCCGATGGCGTGGTCGAGCGAGAGGGCGCCGGGGCCGATGGTGGCGATGCCGACGGCCGCCGCAGCCAGGATCAGGTTGTACTCCCAGCCGCTCTTGACGATGAAGAAGCCGTTCTCGCGGTGGGTCGTCCAGCCGGCGACGATCATCAACCCGACGATCGCCGCCCCCGACAGCGGGGTGAGCAGGCCGAGGGCGAGGAGCACGCCGCCGCCCAGCTCGGTCGACGCCGCCATCACGGCGTGGATCGTGCCGTTGGGCCGCATGCCCATGCTCGAGAACCAGCGGGCGGTGCCCGGGATCTTCCCGCCGCCGAAGAACTTGTTCCAGCCGTGGGCGGCCACGGTCAGCCCGACGACCACCCGGAGGATGAGGACGCCGAGGGCGACGGCGTCGGCCTCGGCCACGTCGGTGGCGCTGATCTCGGCCAGGAGGGAGAGGCTCACGCAGGGGCTCCGGTGTCGGGGGTGGGGGGTGGTCCGGCGAGGGCGGCGACGGCATCCTCGCGGAGGACGAACTTCTGGATCTTGCCCGACGGGTTGAGCGGGAGCGCGGAGGTCCAGCGCACGTGGCGGGGCGCCTTGAAGTTGGCCATGCGCTCGCGGCTCCAGGCGACGACCTCGTCCTCGCCGGGCGGGTCGACGCCGGTGGCCGGCACCAGCCAGGCGAAGCCGACCTCGCCCAGCCGCTCGTCGGGCACGCCGACCACCGCGGCCTGGGCCACCGCCGGGTGCTCGGTCAGGGTCGACTCGATCTCGGCCGGGTAGGCGTTGAAGCCGCCGCAGATGAACATGTCCTTGGTGCGGTCGGTGATGTCGATGTAGCCGCGCTCGTCCATCGTCCCGACGTCGCCGGTGTGGAGCCAGCCGTCGGCGTCGATGGCCTCGGCCGTCCTCTCCGGGTCCTCGAAGTAGCCCTTCATCACGTTGAAGCCGCGCACGACGATCTCGCCCGGCTCGCCCCGCGGCACCTCGGTGCCGTCCTCGGCCACGATCCGCACCTCGACGCCGGGGATGGCCCGACCCGAGCTGGTCGAGATGGTCTCGGGGTCGTCGTCCTGGCGGCACATCGACACGATCCCGGTCGACTCGCTCAACCCGTAGGCGGTGATGACGGCGTCGAAGCCGAGGTCGGCCTGCATCCGTTCGATCAGGCTGACCGGGACGGGGGCGGCCCCGGTGACGGCGATGCGGAGGCTGGAGGAGTCGAGCGCGGCCCGGTCCGGGTGGTTGAGCATCGACTGGTAGAGCGCCGGCGGGCCCGGGAAGATCGTGATCCGCTCGGCCGCGATCGTCGCCATGACGGCCTCGACGTCGAACACCGGCAGCGGCACCATCGTCGCCCCGGTGAGGATGCAGGCGACGATGCCGGCCCGGTAGCCGAAGCTGTGGAAGAAGGGGTTGACCAGCAGGTAGCGGTCCTCGGCGGTCAGCCCGGCCAGCTCGGCCCACACCTGGAAGCCCCGCAGCGCCTGGCCGTGGGTGGTGAGCACGCCCTTGGGCCGGCCGGTGGTGCCCGAGGTGAAGATGATGTCGTTGACCGTGTCGGGGGTGAGGGCGGCACGGCGCTCGGCGACGACGGCGGGGTCGACGGCGGTCCCGGCGGCGAGGAAGTCGTCCCAGGTCCGGGTCGGCGTGGCCGCCGGCGGCGCCGGGTCGCGCAGGACGACGATCCCCTCGAGGTGGGGCAGGTCCTGGCCGTCGAGCATGCCGACGTAGCCGTTGCCGAGGAAGCCGTCGACGGTGACGAGGAGCCGGGCCCGGCTGCGGGTGAGGATCCACGCCGCCTCCGAGCCCTTGTAGCGGGAGTTGAGCGGGACCACGACGCCGCCGGCGGCCTGGAGCCCGACCACGGCGACGACCCACTCCCAGCAGTTCGGGGCCCACAGCCCGACCCGGTCGCCCGGCTCGAGCCCGGCGGCCACGAAGGCGCGGGCTGCCTCGTCGACCCGGTCGGCCAGCGCGGACCAGGTGAGGCGGTGCGGCCCGTCGACGATGGCCTCGCCGTCGGGGTGGCGCGCGGCCACCTCGGTGAGGGCGGCCGGGATGCTGGTCGTCACGGCGCCTCCCAGGCGGCGATCAGCTCGTCCACCGTGGTGAGCGTGGCGAGCAGGGCGATGGTGCCGTCGAGGACGGCGTCCGCATAGGCGCGGGGGATGCCGGTGACCCCGTCGCGGGGGACGACGACCTGGTAGCCGGCGTTGACCGCGTCCATCACCAGGTTGGTCACGGCCACGTTGACCGACACCCCGGTGACCACGATCGTCGCCACGCCCAGGTTGCGGAGGACCGGGTCGAGGTCGGTGCCGGCCATGGGCGACAGCCCGTGGAGCCGGGTCAGCACGATGTCGGACGGCTCGGGCCCGAGCGCGGGCACGACGGTGGCCTCGGGGCTGCCGGGCAGCAGCCCGACGGGGCTCTTGCGGACCCCGGCGAAGAGCCGGGCGTTGGTGTTCGACCCCCGCCCGTCGGCCCGGCGGGCGGCGGTGGCGTGGACGACGGCGACGTCGGCGGCCCGGGCGGCGGCGCACAGCCGGGCCACCGCGGCGATCATCGGACCGGCGGCCGCGGCCAGCTCGGGGAGGGCCGAGCGGGGCCCCACGACCCCGCTCTGGACCTCCGAGGTCACCACCGCGCACCGCTCGGGGCGCACCAGGTCGGCCAGGTCGACGGGCATCGCCGGGACGCTACCTGACGCCCCGTCAGATGTCGGGATGAGGGTCGTCGCCGGGGGTGCGCCGACAGGCGGACCCGATCCGTCATACGCTGCCCCCGTGGGGGTGCAGGCGCCCATCGGGCAGGAGGCGACGATCCGGGGACCGGAGCGGCCCCGGCGGCGTGCCCTCGGCTGCCTGTTGACCGGCCTCGTCGTGCTCGGGGCCGGCACCGTCGCCGCCGTCGTGTGCGCCGCCGTGGCCATCAGCACCTTCCGGGGCCTGGCCGACCTCGACGTCGCCCCCGGCGACGGGACCGACTCGCTCCGGCTCGCCGTGGCCGTCGCCCCGACCGAGGGGCTCACCGACGGCGCCACCGTCCTCGTCACCAGCGAGGCCTTCGGCGCCCACCAGGTGGTGAGCATCGGGCAGTGCCTGGCCACGGCCGAGGAGGAGGGCGTCGCCGCCTGCGACACCGACGGCGGGCAGCGCTACGCCGTCGGCGCCGACGGGAAGCTGGCGGCGACGGTGCCGATCCGCCGGGTCATCACGGTCGACGGCGAGGCCCACGACTGCGCGGCGACGCCCGGGCGCTGCCTCCTCGTCGCCGCCGACGCCTCGGACTACGACCACTCCGGGGGCATGCCGCTGCGCTTCGCCGACGGCCTGCCCCCCGCCGACCTCACGCCCCGCACCGGCGCCCGGCCCACCACGCTGCGGCTGCCCGGCACCCTCGCCCCCGAGGGCCCGGTCACCCCCGGCACCGAGCTGACGGCCACGGTCAGCGGCCTGATCCCCGGCGAGCCCGTGATCGCCGGGCTCTGCGGCGAAGCCTTCCTCGACGACGGGATCACGACCTGCGAGCCGGCGACCGACGACGCCGTGGCGGCCCTCCTCGGCCGCTCGGTCGAGGGCGTCGAGCTCCACGCCGACGAGACCGGGACCGCCACCTTCACCGTGGCCGCGCCGGCCGAGATCGACCCCCTCGCCGACGACCCCGTCGACTGCACCGCCGCCCCCGGCCGCTGCGCCCTCGTCGTCGGCGCCGCCGCCGACCCCCAGCGCTCCGCCTACCTCCCCCTCACCGTCTCCCCCTGAGGCCCCGCGGCTGGGGCAACCGCCTCAAGGTGCCAGGCACCTTGAGGCGGTTCCGAGGCGGGACCTGACGGGCTGTCAGGGTAGGATCTGACGACCCGTCAGATTCGGGATCTCCGGAGGAACCATGGCCGAGCTGCCCAAGATCATCAGCGTCGACGACCACGTCGTGGAGCCGGCCCACGTGTGGCAGACCTGGCTCCCCGAGCGGTACCGGGCCGACGGGCCCCGCATCGAGCGCCGCGGCGTCGGCGGGATGAAGCACATCGGCGGCGGCACCTACGAGCAGGAGTTCACCGACGACGGCCGCCCCGCCGACTGCTGGGTGTTCGGCGACCTCGTCTACATCCACAAGCGCCACGTCGCCGCCGTCGGCTACTCCCGTGACGAGATGACGATGACGCCGATGACCTACGAGGAGATGCGGCCCGGCTGCTACGACCCCAAGGCCCGGGTCGAGGACCAGGAGATCAACCACGTCGAGGCCTCGCTCTGCTTCCCGACGTTCCCCCGCTTCTGCGGGCAGACCTTCACCGAGCACCCCGACCGGGACATGGGGCTCGCCTGCGTCAAGGCCTACAACGACTGGATGGTCGAGGAGTGGTGCGGCGACTCGGGCGGCGCCCTGATCCCGCTGATCATCGTCCCGCTGTGGGACGCGGAGCTGGCCGCCGCCGAGGTCCGCCGCAACGCCGAGCGGGGCGTCCACGCCGTGTGCTTCAGCGAGGTCCCGGCCCACCTCGGCCTCCCGTCGATCCACTCCGGCTTCTGGGACCCCTTCTTCGCCGCCTGCGAGGACACCGAGACCACGATCAACATGCACATCGGGTCCTCGTCGCGCATGCCCGCCACCTCGCCCGACGCCCCGGTCGCCGTCGCCGCCTCGCTCAGCTTCAACAACGCCATGGCGTCGATGAGCGACTGGCTGTTCAGCGGCAACCTGGTCAAGTTCCCCGAGCTCAAGCTGGCCTACAGCGAGGGCCAGATCGGCTGGATCCCCTACATCCTCGAGCGGGTCGACGACGTGTGGAAGGAGCACCGGGCGTGGGGCGGGGTCAAGGACCTCATCCCCGAGCCGCCGTCGACCTACTACTACAGGAACATGTACGGCTGCTTCTTCCGGGACCAGCACGGCGTCGACAGCCTCGACATCGTCGGCGTCGACAACATCACCTTCGAGACCGACTACCCCCACACCGACTCGACCTGGCCCGACACGAAGGCCATCGCCACCGGGTACATGCAGGGGCTCCCGGAGGAGACCGTGTACAAGATCATGCGGGGCAACGCCATCAAGATGCTGAGCCTCGACCTCGTCTAGACAGACGTCGTGACCTCGGATCTGACCACGCTGACCTGGCGCGTCGCCGACGGCGTCGGCTGGGTCACCCTGAACCGGCCCGACCGCTACAACGCCTTCGACAAGGTGATGTGCGACGAGCTCCAGGCCCTGTGGCTGCGGCTCCGCACCGACGACTCCGTCAGGTGCGTGGTGCTCGGGGCCGAGGGCGGCAAGGCCTTCTGCACCGGGATCGACCGCGACTTCGTCCCCTCCGAGGGCGGCGCCGCCTACGACTTCTCGCCCTACACCTACGACGACCCCGGCCGGCAGCTCGGGCCCAAGAGCAACGAGCTGTGGAAGCCGGTGATCGCGGCGGTTGACGGGATCGCCTGCGGGGGCGCCTTCTACCTGCTGGGCGAGGTCGACTTCATCATCGCCACGTCGGGGTCGACCTTCTTCGACCCGCACGTCACCTACGGCATGCCGGCGGTGTACGAGCCGCTGCTGATGCTCCACCGCAACATGCCCTTCGGGGAGATCCTGCGGATGACCCTGCTCGGCAACCACGAGCGGATGACCGCCCGCCGGGCCCACGAGATCGGCCTGGTGTCCGAGGTCGTCGCCTCGGCCGACGAGCTGGCGGAGGCCGCCGGGTGGGCCGCCGCCGCCATCGCCTCGGCCCCGCCGGCGGCCGTCCAGGCCACGCTCCGCACCCTGTGGGCGGGGCGGGAGCTGACCCGCCAGCAGGCCCTCGCCCTCGGCGGCCCGCTGCTCAACCTGGGCATGAGCGAGGAGGCCCTGGCCGAGGGCCAGAAGGTCTTCCAAGGCGAGCGCATCACCCCCCGCGACCGGTGACCGCGACCCCCTCCGACAGAAACCGGTTGTCGCCCGCCCAGGTCGCGCCCCCGCGACGATCCTCGACAAGAACGGGTTCTTGTAGGAGATCGTCGCGCCGGCGGGGGGTGGCGGTGTTCTGGCGCGGTGAGGTCGCGTGGGCGCGACGAGGGCGCGCCGGAACGGCGGTCGGTGGTGCTGGCTGAGACGGTCCGGACGGCGGGAGCGCGGTTCGGGGACCGGGCCGCCCTCGTCGACCACGAGGGCCGGCCGACGTCGTACGCCGAGCTGGACCGACGATCCGACGCCGTCGCCGCCGGGCTGGTGGCCCGGGGCATCGGCCCCGGCGACGTCGTCGCCCTGACCCTCGCCTCGGGCGTCGACTGGGTCGTCCTCGCCGCCGCCTGCGCCAAGGCCGGCGCGGCCACCGCCGGGATCAACCCCCGCCTGGCCCCGGCCGAGCAGCAGGCCTGCCTCGACCTGGCCGAGCCGATCCTGGTCGTCGCCCACGACGACGAGGTGGCCGACCTCGCCCGCCCGGACGGGCCCGTCCCCCACCTCGCCCCCGACCCCGAGCGGCTCGCCGCCGTCGTCTTCACCTCGGGCACGACCGGCCGGCCCAAGGGGGCGATCTTCCGCGACCGCCACATCACCGCCGTGGCCCGGATCGACACCGGCCTGGCCCAGGGCGACCCCGCCGCCCCGGCCACGCCGATGCTGGCCGCCACCCAGATGGCCCACGTCGGCTTCACCACCAAGCTGGCCTGGTACCTGCGCACCGGCACCACCACCCACCTGCTCGAGCGGTGGCGGGCGGCCGACGTGCTGGCCCTGGCCGAGCGGGTCGGGCTGCCGGCCCTCGGCGGCGTGGCCCCGCAGATCGCCCTGCTGCTGCGCGACCCGACCTTCGACGAGCGCGACCTGTCCGCGGTCAAGGGCCTGATCGTCGGCGGGGGGCCGTCGCCCCCGGCCCTGGTCGAGGAGGCCCGCCGCCGCTTCGGCGCCGGCTACTCGATCCGCTACTCGTCGACCGAGTCGGGCGGCGTCGGCACCGGCACCGCCTTCGACGCGCCCGACGCCGAGGGCCTCCACACCGTCGGCCGCACCCGGGGCGGGGTCGAGGTGGCGATCCACGACGACGACGGCCGCCCCCTCCCCGACGGCGAGGCCGGCGAGGTCTGGCTGCGCTCCGACGCCGCCACCGACGGCTACCTCCACGACGCTGCCGCCACCGCCGAGCTACGGGCCCCCGGGGGCTGGCTCCGCACCGGCGACCTGGGGCGGATCGAACCCCCCGACGGCGCCCTCGGGCCCGACGCCGCCGGCTGCCTCGTGCTCACCGGGCGGCGCTCCGAGATGTTCATCCGGGGCGGCTACAACGTCCACCCGCAGGAGGTCGAGGCCGTCCTCGGGCGGCACCCGGCGGTGGCCCAGGTCGCCGTCGTCCCCCGGCCCGACCCGGTGATGGGCGAGGTCGGCGTGGCCGTCGTCGTCCCCGCCGACCCGGCGGCGCCGCCCACGCTGGAGGACCTGCGCGCCTTCGCCACCGCCGACCTGGCCCGCCACAAGCTCCCCGAGGCCCTCGCCGTCCGCCCCGAGCTCCCCCTCACCCCGATGCAGAAGCTCGATCGGGCCACGCTGCGCGGCGAGGTCGCCACCGAGTCGTAGGTCGCGCACGTACGGCAAGGGACGATCGGGCACGGTCGGCGCCGGCATGCGTGCGCTCCTCCCCGTCCTCCTCGTCGTGACCGCGGCGCTGGCCGGGTGCTCCGGGGCCGCCGGCACCGCCGCGCCCGGCATCGGCCCCCGCACCGCCGTCCTCCCCGAGGAGCGCTCGACCTGCGAGGCCCTCGCCCGGGTCGACCTGGCCGTCGTGGCCCGCGACGGCGGCAGCCTGGCCCGGGCCTCCGCCGCCCTCGACGACGTCGTCGACCGGGCCCCCGACGACCTCCGCCCCGCCGCCGAGTCGCTGGCCGCCGCCTACGCCGAGGCGGCCGACGCCCCCGTCACCGCCGGCGCCCTCGAGGACGACACCTACCGGGCCGCCGTCCTCCACTGGTTCAACACCCGCTGCGGCGGGATGCGCTGACCGCGGCGGCCAGGGCGGGGGCGAGGTCGCCCCGGGGCACGACGGCGACCTGCTCCAACCCCAGCCAGCCGGCCATCACCGCCAGCTCGGCGGCCAGCGCCTCGGCCACGTCGCCCTCGACCGTGCCCGGCTCGCGGAAGGCCGACTGCACCTTCAGCGTCGAGCCGGCCCGATCGGCCTTGAGGTCGACCCGGGCCACTATCCGGTCGCCGAGCAGGAACGGCATCACGTAGTAGCCGTGGACCCGGTCCTCGGGCCGCACGTAGATCTCGATCCGGTAGAGGAAGTCGAACAGCTCCTCCAGCCGGCGACGCTCCCACACCAGCGAGTCGAACGGCGTGAGCAGGGCCCGGGCCCGCACCCAGCGGGGCAAGGTCGCATCGACGTGGAGGTAGGTCGGACGGTCCCAGCCCTCGACCGTGACCGGGATCAGTCGGCCCTCCTCGACCAGCTCGGCGATGTGGGGCCGGGTCTTGGGCCCGTTGAGCCGGTGGTAGTCGGTGAGGCAGCGCTCGGTGGCGATGCCGTTGGCCCGGGCCGCCCGGTCGATCAGCTCACGGCGGGCGTCGGCCTCGGCCAGCGCCGGCCGGGCCAGCACCTCGGCCGGGATCGACCGCTCGACGGTGTCGTAGAGCCGGGCGAAGGTCGTCGGGTGCCGGCGGCCGGTGATGCGGCCGATGCCGAAGAGGTACTCCAGCGCCTTCTTGCCGTCGGAGCGCTCCCACATCCCGGCCTGCTTGGTGCCCGGGTCCGAGAGCTGGCCGGCGGTGAGCGGCCCGCGCGCCACCACCTCCTCGAACACGGCCTCGACGTAGTCGGGACGGGTGTCGGCGATCGTGCGCGACCCGCCCCACATCCGTCCCGTCTCCATCGACCAGCGCAGCAGCGGCCAGTGGTCGACCGGGAGGAGCGAGGCCTCGTGGGCCCAGTACTCGAACACCTCGTGGGCCTCGCCCATCCGGTGCCACAGGTCGCGGGGGTGGGGGCCGAGCCGGGAGAACAGCGGCATCTCCTGGCTCCGGACGCAGACGTTGATCGAGTCGATCTGCACCAGGTCGACCCGGTCGAGCACCCGGTGGACGTGGCGCCGGTCGACCCGCTTGCCCTGGAGCCCGAGCCGGGGCTCGGTGAACCCCTGGGCGGCGAGGGCGATGCGGCGAGCCTGGGCCTTGCTGAGGGTCTCGGGCACCGGCATGGCCCCCGACGATAGCGAACACCTGTCCGCCCCACCCGCAACCGGCGATCAGATCCGACGGCTTCCCGTCGGATCTGATCGCCGGTTCGCAGGGTGAGGTCGGCAAGGATCAGCGGGTGGACCACCCCCTGGCCGGGCTGCTCGCCGAGGTGGCGGCGGGGCGGCCGCCCCCGCCCGACGGCACCGTCACCGTCCTCCCCTCGCTCGGGCCCGGGCTCGACGACGCCGTCGTCGGGCTCGACGGCCACCTCGTCGTCGTGGCCGACGTCCCGGCCGAGGAGGTGCGCCGGCGGCTGCCCGACGGCGCCCACGACCTCTGGTGCCACCCGGCCGTCACCCTCTGGCTGGCCGAGCGCACCGGCCGCGACCCGGGCACCGCCGACATCGCCCTCGTGGCCCCACCGTCGACCGGCCCACCGCCGCTCCCGCTGGTGGCCGACGAGCCGCCGCCGACCCGGGTGCACCGGACCGACGTCTCGGCCTGGCGCACCGAGGACGGCACCGGCCGGGTGGCGATCGGGCGGGGCCTGGCCGGGCGCTGGGAGGTCTCCTTCGCCGTCGAGGCCGCGGCCCGGGGCGCCGGCGTCGGGCGGGCCCTGGCCCGGGCCGCCCGCCACCTCGTGCCCGCCGGCGAGGCCCTATGGGCCCAGACGGCGCCGGGGAACGTCCGGTCGGTCCGGGCCCTGCTGGCCGCCGGCTTCACCCCGGTCGCCGGCGAGACCCTCCTCCTCGCCGACCGGCCTCCCGCCCCCATCCCCGCCGCCGGCGGCCTGGCCCTGCGCCCGCTGCGCCAGGCCGACGTCGAGGCCCACCGGGCCCTCGACGACGAGGCGACCCGGCTCGGCTTCGGCTTCCCCCGCCACGCCACCGCCGTCGAGGTCCACCTGGCGGTCGCCGGGTGGCGCCAGCCGGCCGACGATCGGGTCGAGCTCGGCGTCTGGCGGGCCGACGAGCTGGTCGGTCACGTCGCCGTGTGGTGCCTCCCCGACGGCGCACCCGGCGACGTCGGGCTCTCCTACGCCACCGTCCCGCACCAGCGCCGCCGGGGTGTGGCCGTCGCCGCCGCCCGGGCCGCCCTCGACCACGCCGTCGCCACCTGGGGCGCCCGCCGCGCCGTGATCGAGGTCCTCCCCGCCAACACCGCCTCCCGCGCCGTCGCCCACCGCCTCGGCGCCGTCGAGGCCGGCGAGCACGACGGCCACGTCGTCCACCACCTCGACCTCAGGTCGGGCGGGACCAGGTGACGAGGGAGGCGTCGCCGAGGCGGGCGCGGCGCGACGGGTCGTCGTCCTGGGGGCGGCGGCCGGCGGCGAGGTCGGCCCGGAGGCGGGCCATCCCGGCGGCCAGCTCGTCGGGGACGTGGTCGGCGGCCCACTCGACGAAGCTGGTCTGCCGGGCGATCTCGGGCTCGACCAGCAGCTCGGGGCGCCGGCACAGCGCCGCCATCGAGCCGTCGACCACGTCGGCGTAGCGCAGCGGTGTCACCGTCGCCCCGGGCAGGGCGGCGACGATCTCGGCGAGGGCCTGGTGGGTCGAGGCGAAGTGGGCGGTGGCGGTGGGCAGGTAGCGGGTCAGCCAGTGGACGTCGAGGTGCTCGCGCCCGAAGGCCACGAGGACGACACGACCCCCCGGCCGCACCACCCGCCGGGCCTCGGCCAGGGCGTCGGGCCAGTCGGGCACGTGGTGGAGCATCGACACCAGGGCCACGGCGTCGACGGCACCGTCGGGCACCGGAAGGGCGGTGGCGTCGGCGACCGCGGTCGCCAGCCCCTTGGCGCGGGCCCGGTCCAGCATCGCCGGGCTGCGGTCGGCCACCACCGGGCGCCACCCCCGGTCCCGCAGGGCGGCGCCGTAGTTGCCCGTCCCCCCGCCGACGTCGAGCACCGTGCCCGGCGACCCCAGGGCGGCGGCCAGCGGGTCGAGCACCGACGGGCTGGCGGCCCGGGTGCGGTCGTAGGTCTCCGCCTGGCGCTGGTAGTCGTACGACGTCGCCACCGCCGCAGCCTAGGAAGGGCGGGGTCAGGCCGAGGCCAGCCGGCCCCAGTCCTCGACCGAGAGCTCCTCGGCCCGGGCCTCGGGCCGGATCCCGGCGGCGGCGAAGGCGTCGGGGGCGACCAGGCCGGACAGCGAGCGGCGGAGCATCTTGCGCCGCTGCCCGAACCCGGCCCGGACCAGGGCGAAGAGCCGATCGGGGTCGGCGTCGACGGCCGGCGCCGGGCGCCGCTCGATCGCCACCAGCGCCGAGTCGACCCGGGGCCGGGGCAGGAAGACGTCGGGCCCGACCTTGCCGACCAGCCGGGCCGTGGCCCAGTAGCGGACCTTGACCGACGGGATGCCGTAGGCCGGGTCGCCCACGTCGGCGGCCAGCCGCTCCCCCGCCTCCCGCTGGACCATCACCAGCATCCGCTCGATGGCCGGCACCGCGTCGAGCAGGTCGAGCACCAGCGGGGTGGCCACGTTGTAGGGCAGGTTGGCCACCAGCGCCCAGCGCTCGACGTCGCCCAGCACGGCGGCCCAGTCGAGCGCCATGGCGTCGCCCTCGACCACGGCCACCCCCCGGTCGGCCACGACGGTCCGGAGCACCGGGAGCACGTGGCGGTCGATCTCGACGGCGGTGACGGCGGCCCCGGTGTCGGCCAGGGCCAGGGTCAGCGAGCCGAGGCCCGCACCGATCTCGACCACGTGGTCACCCGGACCGACGTCGGCCAGCCGGGCGATCCGCCGCACCGTGTTGGGGTCGACGACGAAGTTCTGGCCGAGGGCCCGCGAGGGCGCGAGGCCGTGCTGCTCGAGGAGCGCCGCCGCCTCGGTGCGGGTGAGGGTCACGCCAGGCCGTAGAAGGTCTCGGCCGTGGCCCACGTGGCGGCGGCGACGTCCTCGACCCCGATGCCCTTGACCGTGGCGATGCCCGCCCCCACCAGCGGCACGTAGCCGGGGAGGTTGGGCTTGCCCCGCAGCGGGACGGGGGTGAGGAACGGGCTGTCGGTCTCGACCATCAGGGCGTCGAGGGGGGCGAGCGCCACCGCCTCACGGATGTCGTCGGCCGCCTTGAAGGTGACCAGCCCCGAGATCGACAGGACGCAGCCCCGGTCGAGGCAGCCCCGGGCCTCCTCGGCACCGCCGGTGAAGCAGTGGAAGACCGTGCGGGGCGGCGTGCCCTCGGCGTCGAGGACGGCGAAGGTGTCGTCCCAGGCGTTGCGCGTGTGGATCACCAGGGGCAGGTCGTGGGCATGGGCCAGGGCGACCTGGGCGGCGAAGACCTCGCGCTGCACGTCCCGGGGCGAGTGGTCGTAGTGGTAGTCGAGCCCGCACTCGCCCACCGCCACCACCTCGGGCCGGGCCAGCACCGCCTCCAGCCCGTCGATGCCGTGCCGGGCCTCGTGGGGGTGGACGCCGGCGGTGGCCCACAGACGGCCGGGGTGGGCGGCGGCGACGTCGGCCCCGGCGATCGAGTCGGCCACGTCGCACCCGACGGTGATCATCCGCTCGACCCCGTGGGCGACGGCGTCGGCCACCACCGCGGCGATCTCGTCGGCCGGGGCGTGGTCGTGGCCCACGTGGGTGGGGCCGGAGTGGTGCAGGTGGCAGTGGTCGTCGGTCCACCGCAGCGCCGGGGTGGCCAATCAGACCACCGGGGGCTTGCGGTTGTCGGAGGCGTGGACGATGCAGAGGCTGCCGGCCGGCGAGTCGGGGTCGAGGTAGAGCTGGACCGGGAGGTCGAGGGGCTCGCCGTCGGCGTCGACCTCGATCTCGATCGACCGCTCCTCCTCGGGGTCGAAGACCTCCTGGAGGCCGAGGGCCATGCCCGTGAGCACGGCGCCGACGGCCGAGCGCCGCCGCCACTGCGCCACCTTGGTGACCGGCTGGTCCCGGGCGACCGGCGGCTCGCGGCGCGGGCCGGCGTCGATGGCGGCCAGCTCGTCGGGGTCGTAGCGGTCCTCGAAGGGGACCAGGTCGTCGCCGCCGCCGTCGCCGCCGAGCTCCTCGCCGTCGAGCGGGTCGAAGGCCGGCTCCCACGACAGCTCGACCTCGGCGTCGGCGTCGCGGTGGGACCCCCGCCGGAGCGGCCGCTCGCCCTCCGCGTCGGGATCCCACGGTCGTTCCATCGGGAAGAGGCTACGCCCCTCGACGCCGGTAGCGGACCTCGGGCAGGCCCTCGTCCGCCACCGCGTGCACCTTCCGCGCCCCGTCGGCCACCCACCCCCGCCGCTCGTAGAACCGCCGGGCCCGGGTGTTCCCCTCGACCACCCAGAGCACCAGCTCGGCGCTCCCCTGGGCCACCAGCAGGTCGACGGCGGCGTCGAGGAGGGCGGCGCCGAGGCCTCCCCCCTGGGCGGAGGGGTCGACGTAGAGGCTGCGGACCTCGCCGGCGACGGCGAGCCCGTCGGGCCCCGGTGGGAGGTCGTCGTCGCGGGCCGGGCCCACGTCGACCACGGCGTGGACCTCGCCCCGGCCGCCGGCGACGAGCAGCCGGTGCCGGGGGGTCGGGGCGACCGTGGCCCGGCCCGCCCAGTAGGCGCCGAGGTAGGAGAAGTCGAGGTCGTCGAGGAAGGGGTCGGGCAGCAGGCCCCGGTAGTCGCGCCGCCAGGCCCGGCGCTGGACGGCGGCGATGGCGGCCCCGTCACCGGGCCCGCCCGGGCGCAGGGGCAGGTCGGCGGGGCGCCCGGGCACCGGGACGAACGGGGGCGGGAGGGCGACGCCGAAGCGCCGCCGGGCCAGCCGCAGGTCGCGCAGGTCCCCGGCGTCGACGTCGGCCACCGTCGCATCGTCCGCCGCCCGCAACGATGCCCCCAGCACCTCCTCCAGCGGATCCCGGATCACGTTCGGTCCTCCTCCGCCCCGAGGGCGTAGACCTCGCGGCGGGGGCGGCCGAGGGCGGCGGCGACCTCGGCGGCGGCGCGGCCGGGTGAGAGGCCGCGGTCCCGGGCCTGGCGCAGCGCCTCCCGCACGGCCTCGTCGCTGGCCGGGGCTTCGTCCTCGGCCCCGGGCGCGCCGGCCACGACGACCACCGGGTCGTCGCCCTCGGGGGCAGCCGCCGCGGCCGACGCCGATCCCCGCCAGGTGGTCCCGCCGGCCACGACCGCCACGGGGCGCTCGGGACCGCACGCCGTGGCGATGTCGGCGAGCGTGACGGCCAGGTCCGACGTCGGCACGGGGAGCGCCGTCGTCCGCCGCTCGGTGGCGAGGGCGGCCAGCCGGGCCTCCCGGGCCGGTCCGGCGGTGGGCAGGGCGGCCTCGACGGCGACGTGGTCGGTGGCCAGCCCGCTCGCCACCAGGGCGGTCACCGTGGGGGTCGGGGCGGGGACGACCTCGACGGGCAGGCCGGCGTCGACGACCGCACCCACCAGCGGGGCCCCGGCCGGGCCGGCGACCACCACGGCGACGGTGGCACCCCCGGCCACCCGCCGGACCACATCGGCCGGGTCGGCCCCCGCCAGCGGCGAGCACCGGTCGGCGGGCACGCCGGCGGCGGCCAGCAGCCCGGCCACCGGCGGGGTGTCCTCGCCCCAGAGATGGGCGGCGGCCCCGAGGGACTCGATCGCCCGACCCGAGGGCTCCTCCCCCACGGGCGGCGCCGCCACCACGAGGAGGCAGCCGGGCCCGGGGACGCTCACCCCGCCAGTGTGGCCGCCCCACCCACCCCACCCCCGTTCTGGCGCGCCCACGCGCTCTCAGGGGCACGCCGGCGCGCCAGAACGGTGGGGGGATCAGCCGAGGACGGGGACGACGGCGGGGGCGGGGGCGTCGGGGCGGAAGAGGTGGCGGAGGACGGCGGTGGGGCCGTGGCGCTCGACGGCGATGGCGGTGCCGAGGCCGGCGACGGTGGCCACCAGGTCGGCGGGGACGTCGAGGACCAGGTCGGGCACGGAGCGGGCCAGGTCGTCGAGGTGGACGACCTGCTCGACGAGGCGGGTGCCCAGGTAGAGGTCGAGGGCCATCGCCCCACCCGACACCGGGAGCAGGCGGTCGGCCGGCTCACCCGCCAGCCGGGCCGCCACCGCCGGGAGCCGCTCGGCGAGCCGCCCGACCACGGCGTCGGGACCGAGCCGGGCCAGCGCCGCCCCCCGGTCCCGGATCCCCTGGTGGTCGGCCGGTCCCAGATCGGCGACCTGGGCGAAGTAGGCGGCCACCGAGGGGAACGTCGCCGCCGGCGGCCGGTCGAGGGCGAGGTAGTCCTCGACCACCCACACCCCGCCCCGGGCCAGGTGGCCGGCCAGCGAGCCGACCGTCTGGTCGGCCAGCACCGAGGGCCGGTCCCAGGCGGCGGCCACGGCCGGATCGGACAGGGCGGTGAGCACGGCTCGGGCGCCGCGCAGGAAGTCGTCACGCATCACCGGCGACGCTCGCACCCCCGGCCGCCGCCGTCACCGTTGACCCGATCAACCCCCCCCGAGGTCGACCACCCCGCCGACGGCCAGGCCCCAGCGGGCGAAGGCCCCGGCCTCGGCCTCCAGCACCCCGGCGGACCGCGGCACCCACGCCGTCACCCGGCCGGGCGGCACCCGGCGCACCCGCAGGACCCGCCCGGAGCGGTCGAGCCAGGCGACGTCGAGGGCGAACCGCATCCCGACCGTGTGGACCGACCGCACGCCCGGCAGCCACAGGGCTCCGTCCAGCGCCGACCGCCCGAGCAGGCCCTGGCCCCGGGCCCGTCGGGTCGCCGCCACCTCCAGCGGTTCGATCGTCAGCACGGCGCCAGCGTGCCCCCGGCGTCAGACGTTGAAGAGGAACTCGGTGACGTCGCCGTCCTGGAAGACGTACTCCTTGCCCTCGACCCGGACCTTGCCGGCCGCCTTGGCCTTGGCCCACGACCCCAGCTCGAGCAGCTCCTCCCACCCGATCACCTCGGCCCTGATGAACCCCCGCTCGAAGTCGGTGTGGATCCGCCCGGCGGCCTGGGGTGCCTTGGAGCCGGCCCGGAACGTCCACGCCCGGCTCTCCTTCTCGCCGGTGGTGAGGAAGGTCCGCAGCCCGAGCAGGTCGTAGGCGGTGTGGACGAAGCGCTCCAGCGCCCCCTCGCCCAGGCCCAGGGCCTCCAGCATCTCGGCCCGCTCGTCGCCGACCAGCTCGGCCGCCTCGGCCTCCAGCTGGACGCAGATCCCGAGGACCTCGGCCCGCCCCTGGAGCTCGGCCTGGACGGGGGCGATCACCTCGTCGATCCGGTCGAGGTCGTCCTCGCCCACGTTGACGACGGCCATCACCGGCTTGTTGGTCAGCAGGAACCAGGGCTTGAGCGCCTCGCGGGTGTCGGCGGGGAGGTCGCTGCGGTAGAGCGGGGTGCCCTCGGCCAGCACGGCGTAGGCCTCGTCGAGGGCGGCCACCTCGGCGGCGAGCGACTTGTCGACCCGGGCCGCCTTGCGCTTCTTGGCGATCTGCGACTCGAGCGTCTCCAGGTCGGCCAGGGCCAGCTCGATCTCGAGGATGCGGAGGCACTCGAGCGGATCGTCGGGGCCGGGCACGTCGGGGTCGACGAAGCCCCGCAGCAGGTAGACGACGGCGTCGACCTCGCGGATGTGGGCCAGGAAGCGGTTGCCCAGGCCCTCGCCGGTGCTCGCCCCCTCGACCAGCCCGCCGATGTCGACGAACTGGACGGCGGCGTGGACGACCTTGCGGCTGCCCGACATCTCGGCCAGCCGGTCGAGGCGGCTGTCGGGCACCTTGGCCACGCCGACGTTGGGGTCGGTGGTGGCGAAGGCGTAGGGCGCGGCCAGGGCGCCCCCGCCGGCCAGGGCGTTGTAGAGCGAGGACTTGCCCGCGTTGGGGAGCCCGACGAAGCCGAAACGTTCCATGTCCGGCTCACGCTACAAAGGAGGGGTGCTCGTGCTGGAACCGCTGACCGCGCCGATGGACCCGGTCGCCGCCCTGGAGCGGGTGGCCCACCTGATCGACCGCAGCCTCGGGTCGAGCCGCAAGGCCGCCGCCTTCCGCACCGCGGCCCGGGCCCTGGCCGAGGCCGGACCCGACCGGGTGGCCGAGCTCCACCGCACCCAGCGGCTCACGTCGCTGCCCGGCGTGGGCGAGAGCACCGGGGCGGTGGCGATCCAGGCCCTCGACGGCCAGGTCCCCGAGCGGCTGGCCGAGCTGGAGGAGGCCAGCGTCGTCCCCCTCGGCGAGGGCGCCGACCTCCGGGCCGCCCTCCGCGGCGACTGCCACAGCCACTCCACCTGGAGCGACGGCGGCGCCTCGATCCGCGACATGGCCACGGCGGCGATGGCCCTCGGTCACGAGTACCTGGTGATGACCGACCACTCGCCCCGGCTCACCGTCGCCCACGGCCTCACCCGCACGCGCCTGCTGGAGCAGCTCGACGAGATCGCCGCCCTCAACGAGGAGCTGGCGCCGTTCCGCATCCTCACCGGCTGCGAGGTCGACATCCTCGTCGACGGCTCGCTCGACGGCGACCCCGACCTGCTCGACCGGCTCGACATCGTCGTCGCCAGCGTCCACTCCAAGCTCCGCATGCCCCGGATGGAGATGACCGAGCGGATGGTGAAGGCGGTCCTCGACCCCCGCGTCGACATCCTCGGCCACTGCACCGGGCGCAAGGTCAAGGGCCTGCCCCCCGTCGGTCCCGAGTCGCTCCGCGCCGCCGACTACGTGCGGCCCCAGTCGACCTTCGACGCCGACATCGTCTTCGCCGCCTGCGAGGCCACCGACACCGCCGTCGAGATCAACTGCCGGCCCGAGCGCCGCGACCCGCCCGACGAGCTGCTGGCCCTGGCCGTGGACATGGGCTGCCGGGTCAGCATCGACACCGACGCCCACGCCCCGGCCCAGCTCGAGTGGCAGCCCTACGGCTGCGACAAGGCGGTCCGCCACGGGCTCGGGCCCGACGACGTGGTCAACACATGGCCGGTCGACGACCTCCTCGCTTGGGCCGCCGACCACTGAGCCGGTAGCGTCGAACCCCTATGTCGAAGAAGACGGACAAGCGCAAGACCAACGCCCGGCGCAAGAAGGCCAACCACGGCCGGAAGCCGAACGCCGGCCGCTGACCCGCCTCAAGGTGCCAGGCACCTTGAGGCGATGTGAGGACCCAGGTCCTCGAGCAGCCGACCCCGACCCCGCGCCCCGACCAGCCGGTCGACGAGGCGCCCGTCGGAGAACACCAGCAGCGTCGGCAGGCTCATGACGTCGTAGCGCTGGGCGACGGCGGGGTGGGCATCGGCGTCGAGGGCGACGGCGGTGACGGTGTCGGCGTGGCTGGCCGCCACCGAGGCCACGGCCTCGCCCATCGGGGCGCACGGGCCGCACCAGGCGGCCCACACGTCGACCAGCAGGAGCCGGTCGGTGGTGGCCACCACCTCGTCGAAGGTGGCGGTGGTGACGGCGGGGATGTCGGGGGCGTGGGTGATGGGCATCCCCGGAGGGTGCACCCTGGACCGTGGTCCGGGGTCAAGCCCGCTCAGGCCCCGAGGGCCTCGCAGGTGACCAGGTCGCCGTCGTCGCAGGTGGCCACCAGGGCCTCCAGCCGGGCCCGGACCCGCGCCAGCTCGGCCGCCTCGGCGTCGAGGGCGGCGATCTTGGCCGCCGCCGCCGACCGCACGGTGGCGAAGCGGGCCGGCATCAGCCCGTCGATCTCGGCCAGGGTGAAGCCGAGGCCCTTGGCCCGGAGGATGAACCGCAGCCGGGCGAGGGCGTCCTCGTCGTACTGGCGGTACCCGGAGGCGGTGCGGGGCGGCGCCGGGAGCAGGCCGCGGCGCTCGTAGAAGCGCACGGTGTCGACGGCCACCCCGGCGGCCTCGGCCAGCTCCCCGATCGTCCTCACGGGATCAGGCTAGGGACTCCAGCCACGCCGCCACCGGCCCCACCCGGCCGGCCAGGCCGTTCATCTCGACCAGGGCGGCGGGCTGGGCCCGGAGGCGGGCGGCGAGGGCGGTGGCGATGTCCGGCCGCTCGGCCAGCACCGGGAACGGCGCCTGCTGGACCCGGATGGTGAACAGCACCGCCCCCGACCGGGGCAGGGCCCGCAGGGTCTGGCGCTCCGAGCGGAGCCAGAGGGAGGACGGGTCGGTCGTCGCCGGGGGCGCGGGCCGCACCGGGGCGTGGAGGGCGGGCGTGTCGTGGATCGACCAGTTGCGCCGGACGCCGATGACGTCGGGCCGGAGCCGGGCGAGGTAGCGGTCGACCTTGTCGGCCAGGTCCTCGGCGTAGGTCGGCACCGGGCCGTGGATGGCGGCCGCCGAGCCCCCGGCCTTCTCGGCCAGCCGCCAGTGCGACGGGAAGCAGAGCACGGCGGCGTCGAGGTGGTGCGACCCGCCCCGGGGCACCATCAGGCACAGGTCCTCCTGCACCACCCTCGCCGCCGCCACCAGCGGGTGCTCCCCCTCCGAACCCCGTGGGGAACCTGCCACCCCGCTGTCGGGTTCCCCACCGAGTTCGGGGCGAGGGGCGAGCCTGCGCGGGACGAGGGCGAGGACCTCCTCCCCCGCCGCCTCGGTGCCCGGCGCCAGGTGGACGACGTCGTCCCACCGCTCGGCGAGGAGACGCCGCTTCTCGGCCAGCTCGGCCGCCCGGTGCTCGTCGGCGAGCAGCCAGCCGTCGTCGTCGCCCTTGCGCAGGCCCATGGCCAGCCACGGCGGGCCGTCGGTCCGCAGATCGAGCTCGTCGAGCCACCCCGGGGCCGACGGGGCGGTCACCCCGGCAGCACCACGAGGTCGTCGCGGTGGATCACCTCGTGGGGGATCCCGTCGGGGAGCGCCCCGGTGCGGACCCCGGCCACCTCGCGCAGGGCCTCGGCCCCCAGGCCGGCGATGCCCTTGGCGAAGATGACGCCGTCGGCGTCGGCCACCTCGACGGCGTCGCCGGCGGCGAAGCGGCCGTGGGCGTCGACCACCCCGGCGGGGAGCAGCGATCGGCCGTCGGCCTCCAGCGCCCGGCGGGCCCCGGCGTCGACCACGACCGTGCCGGCGGAGCCCACGGCGAAGGCGATCCACAGCTTGCGGGCGGCCAGCACCTGCGACCGGGGGCGGACCACGGTGCCGACCCCGGGCCGGTCGGCCAGGGCGTCGGCCACCACGCCGGGCCGGTCGGCGGCGGCGATCACCGTCCGCACCCCCGACCAGGCGGCGATCTTGGCGGCCGCCAGCTTGGTGGCCATCCCCCCGCTCCCCCGGGCCGAGCCGGCCCCGCCGGCCACCGCCTCCAGGTGGTGGTCGACCTCCAGGATCTCCTCGATCAGCGAGGCCGACGAGTCGAAGCGGGGATCGGCGGTGAGGACGCCGGCGATGTCGGTCAGCAGGACCAGGGTGTCGGCACCGACCAGGTGGGCGACCAGGGCGGCGATGCGGTCGTTGTCGCCGAAGCGGATCTCGTCGTCGGCGATGGCGTCGTTCTCGTTGACGATCGGGAGCACGCCCAGGTCGAGCAGCCGGCCGAGGGTGGCCCGGGCGTGGAGGTACTGCTCGCGCACGCCGAAGTCGAGCGGGGCGAGGAGGATCTGCCCGCCGACCAGGCCGTGGCCGGCGAGGTGCCGGTCCCACACGCCCATCAGCCGGCTCTGGCCGACGGCCGAGACGGCCTGGAGGGTCACCGGGTCGCGGGGCCGGTCGTCGGCCAGCCCGAGCACCGGCAGCCCGGCGGCGATGGCCCCCGACGACACGGCGACGACCTGGAACCCGGCCTCCCGGGCCGCCGCCAGCTCGGCGCACACCTTGGCGATCGACGACTCGTCGATGCCGCCCCGGTCGTCGGTCAGCGACGACGAGCCGACCTTGACCACGACCCGACGTCCGGCAGCGACCTCCATCCCCCCAGCCTGTCAGGCCGACCCCGTCCCCCCGAACTGGCGATCAGATCCGACGGCTCCCCGACGCATCCGATCGCCAGCTCGCCAGAGCGCTCCACCCGGCTCGGCGGCTGGCACCATGGCGAGCAGCGCCACCCGGCACCGACCCGGCGCAGCCGCCGGGGGTCTGGGGGGTCTCCCCCAGGCGAAGCGGCGTGTCGGCGAGGAACGAGCCGTCCGCCGCTGGGACAGCCCGAGCGGAGCGAGGCCCCCCAGTTCGAGGAGGAGAGCGAGCGCAGCGAGCTCTCCGACGAGACGACGGCCTAGTCCGGGACGTAGGTGAAGGCGAAGGTGCCGATGCGGACCTCGTCGCCCTCCTGGGCGCCGGCGCGGACGAGGGCCTTGGGGACGCCGAGGCGGTCGAGGCGGTCGGTGATGTAGGCCTGGGCCTCGGCGGTGGTGACGTCGGAGAGGGCGACGGCCCGCTCGGCGGCTCGGCCCACGACCCGGAGGGCGCCGTCGTCGTCGCGCACCACCGACACGCCCGTGGGCGCCGGGCGGTGGACGACGAAGCCGTCGGTGACGGCCTCGGCCGCCCGGGCCTCGTCGACCAGCCGCACCATGGCCCCGACCAGGTGGGGCAGCCCGGCGCCGGTGACGGCCGAGACCTCCATGTCGAGATCGACGCCGTCGACCGGGTCGCCCGCCATGTCGGCCCGCGACCCGATGACGAGGCGGGGCCGGTCGAGCAGGTCGGGCCGGAAGGCCTCCAGCTCGGCCAGGAGCACCCGGGCCTGCTCGGCCGGCGGGGCCATGGCCACCGGGGCGAGGTCGAGCAGCACCACCAGGGCCCGGGCCCGCTCGACGTGGCGGAGGAAGCGGTGGCCCAGGCCCCGCCCCTCGCTGGCCCCCTCGATCAACCCGGGGATGTCGGCCACGACCACCTCGCGGCCGTCGTCGACCCGGACCACGCCGAGGTTCGGCTCCAGGGTGGTGAAGGGGTAGTCGGCGATGCGGGGCTTGGCCGCCGAGATGCGGGAGATCAGCGTGCTCTTGCCCACGTTGGGGAACCCGACGAGGGCCACGTCGGCCATCAGCTTGAGCTCGAGCTCGAGCCAGCGCTCCTCGCCCGGCTCTCCCTGCTCGGCGAAGTTCGGGGCCCGGCGCCGGTTGGACAGGAAGCTGGCGTTGCCCCGGCCGCCCTGGCCACCCCGGGCCGCCTGCCAGCGGTCGCCGGTGCGCACCAGGTCGGCCAGCAGGGTGCCGTCCTGCGCCCGGACCACGGTGCCGGGCGGGACGGGGACGACGAGGTCGTCGCCCGAGCGGCCGTGCTTCTTCTTGCCCTGGCCGTGGGTGCCGTGGCCGGCCCGGCGGTGCGGGTGGTCGCGGAAGGCGAGCAGCGAGGCGACGTTGTGGTCGGCGACGAGCCAGACCGACCCGCCGTCGCCGCCGTTGCCCCCGTCGGGGCCGCCGAGCGGGACGTGGGCCTCGCGCCGGATCGAGACGGCCCCGGCGCCACCGTCGCCGCCCCTCACGTTCAGCTGTGCTTCGTCGACGAACCCGGACACGACGACCCAGGCTACGCGGGGGCCTCGCCGGTCCGGCCAGCGACGGGCAGCGGAACCGCCTCAAGGTGCCAGGCACCTTGAGGCGATCGCCGGACGGCTCCTAGTCCGCCTCCTCCTCCAGGAGGTGCACCGGGTCGCCGATCACCCGGGCCGACCAGGTCGTCCGGTCGGTGACCTTGCTGCCGAAGGTGTACTCGATCTTCCACCAGCGGTTGTCGGACGGCGGGGCATAGTCCTCGAGCGGGATCTGGATGCGCAGCAGACGGCCGTTGAAGAGGTCTGTCGAGCCGCTGCGGAGCGAGATCGATTCCGCAGCACCAGTGCTCCGGTTGGCCACGGACTCGTCGTCGTTGTAGCTGATCCACGTGACGTCGACGGGTTCCCACGTGTTGGTGCCCGTCGGCTTCAGGAACCGGATGCTCTGGCCGCCCTCGCCCGGGTCCCACAGCTCGAGCTCGAGGGTCTTTCCGGTGTGCTCGGGTTCGATCTCGGCCAGGAAGAAGGATGCGGTGGCGTTGTCGGAGTTGGCGTAGACGGAGATCGCGTCACGGCCGTAGACGCGGGGGCACATCGGGTCGTTGCGCCCGTCGCAGAGCCCGTCCCCCGGGGCGCTCGTGTACTTCGCCACTGCGCCCCAGGAGTTCGATCCCTCGACGACCTTGGTGAAGCCCTGGCCCTCGTTCTGGACCCGGAGGATGTAGCGCCCGTCCTTCATGCCCGTGGTGATGGTGCACAGCAGGTTCCAACGTCGGCTGCCGAGGTAGACGCGGTTGTCGAAGCTCGTGCCGGGTGTGTAGACCTTGCTGCACCCCGGCACGGGGACGTTGTCGCTGTCGTCGAGCGGCGTGTCGTCGGCGGCGTAGAGGGTGAAGGTGTAGTCCTCGTCCTCCGAGTACGCATCACCCGTGGCCAGCTGGTTGTCGATCGCCGCCTCGGTGCGAGTATCCCACGTCTCCACGCAGGTCTCGTAGGTCCGGTTGGCACCGGTCTTGTAGCGGATCAGGTTCCGGGCGCGGGTGACGGTCTGGCCGGTCTCCAGGTTCTGGGTGGTGCCGTACGAACTGCCGCTGCCGCTGGTGCGAGTACGGGTCTGGTACTGCGCCGGCCCGGTGATCGTGACGTTGCTCCCGCTGGTGGACTCCGTCCACCCAGTGGCCGGAGTCCACACCAGCTCGACCGTGCGGTAGCGGATGAGGTTCCGGGCCCGGGTCACCGTGTTCGGCCAGTTCAGGGTGTTCACCGTCGAGCCCCAGCTGCTCCCGGAGCCGCTGGTCCGAGTGCGGGTCTGGTACTCCGCCGGCCCGGTGATGGTGACGTTGCTCCCGCTGGTGGACTCGATCCAGCCAGTCGCCGACGGGTCCCAGGCGGTGTAGGTCGTGCACCGGTCGGGACCCTGGACCTGGTACTGGACGCCGGCGTTGGTGTACTGCGGGTCGTAGAGCAGGACCTCGATGTCCGAGGGCCGGCCCTCCTGCGCCTCGATGTACAGCTCGTAGCCCCGCTGCCGGTAGTCCTTGTTCGTGTAGGGCGCAGCGCAGTTCGCGAGGTGAGTCGTCTCGTCGCCGTACCGGTCCTTGGTGAAGGGCTTGAAGTGCAGCGCCTGGTGGCGGTCGCCCTGGACCTTGCTGGTGCAGGCCGGGTTGACGGCCTGGTAGAGGTACTCACGGGCGTCGCCGTCGAGCAGCCGGCCGGTGCCGAAGTAGTTGCGGGGGCTGCCGAGCGGAACCGGGAGGACGTACTCGGCGAGGGCCGACCGGGTCAGGTCGATGTCGCCACCGCCGAGGTTCGACCAGAAGAAGCTCTCGACCGTGCCGTCGGAGATGGTCACCCGGAGGCGGCGGTCGCCGGCCCGCTCGATGTCGACCGAGATGTTGTCGACGCCGTCGGTGAAGCCGTTGCGGGTGGCCTCCTCCCGGGCGTAGCGAGCGGCGGCGGTCTCGTCGGGCAGCCACACCACGCCGGCCAGGGCGGCGGCGTCGGCCGCCTTCTGGATGTCGGCGATCCGGCTGTACCAGGAGCCGACGTCGACCGACAGGCCGGTCATCAGCAGGAGGGGCACGAGGAGGAGGGCGAACTTGACGAGGACGTAACCGCCCTCCTGCTGGGCCCGGTCGGTCTGGACGAGGCCGCGGCGGCGGTGTGCGAGCTTCATGGGGTTCCCTCCGTGCTGCGCGGCTCGATGCGCATCACCGCGGTGCGTTCGATGGTCCGCTTCCGGCCCATGACCGGGAAGAGGTTGGGGTGCTCGGCCCGGATCCAGATCCCGATCGAGTCGGCCGAGGCCGGGACGTCCTTGCGGGTCGTCGGGCAGAAGCCCTTGCTCCGTGACTGCTTGATGCAGCCGTTGTCCTCCAGCGGCGACGTGGTCTCGAGGGCGCGGAGGTCGTCGCCGGTGAGGATGTTGCACCCCGAGACGAGGGTGGTGGCCGTCTTGCACTCGGCCGGGACCCGTCCGTTGGGGCCGGCCCGGAACACGACGATCCGGACGACCTTGTCGATCATGTCGCTCGACGACAGCGCCGACTTGACGCTGAGCAGGAGGTCGCGGTCGGCCTCCTTCGTCACACCGACGGCCGAGCCGACGCGGACCCCGGCCCGGGCCCCCTCGGTGACGGCGAGCGTCCCCCGCCAGGCCATGCCCAGATCGAAGGCGCCGCCGAGCATGGTGACGAGGATGACGGCGACGATGGCCAGCTCGACCAGCGCCGCGCCCCGCTCGCGGCGACCCGGCTCCGGCGCCCGACCCCGGTGCGACAGCTTCATCAGCGGGCCCTCGGCTCGAGGCGGATCACCGACTGGTCGGTGAGGGTGACCGTCTGGCCGAACATGCCGGTCACCCACCGGTGCGAGACCTTCATGTAGACACCGACGTACTCCGGCCCCTGCGAGCGGACGACCTCGCGGCTCATCGGGCACCAGAACTCGTCGAGGTCCTCTTCGTCCTTGCAGCCCCACTTGTCCTTCTTCACCCCGAAGTCCTCGGGCAGGTAGACGTTGCAGGCGTCGTCGGTCTTGGTCGTGGGGCGGGCCGAGCGCCCCTCCAGGCACCGGTCCGGCGGCGGGTCGCCGATGCCGTCGGCCCGGTAGACGATCACCATCTCGATCTGGTCGTCACCGAGCGCCGCCGCCTCCGCCATGACCGTCTTGATGATCCCGTAGTCGGCCAGCCGGTCGTTCCCCGAGGCGCTGGCCACCCGGGTGCCGGCCCGGACGGCGTGGGCCAGGGCCAGCCGGTCGTTCATCGCCAGCCCGACCTCGATGATGCCGAACACGAGGAGCAGGAAGAGCGGGGTGACGAAGGCCGCCTCGACCAGCACCGCACCGAGGGACCGGTCGCGAGCGTCGCCGCGGAACGCGCCGGTGCGCCGACGGTGGGCTAGCTGCATCGGGTTCCTTCCGGCTCCACGGCATCGAACGTGCTCCCCATCGGTCCTGAGCCCCCGATCCTGAATGGTCCGAAAGGCCCATATCGCCCGGACCGGTCGGTCCCCGCCCCCGGGTGTCGGGAGGTAGGTTGCGGGCACCGTGAGCCCGGCTGCACCAGAGCCCCGCACGCGACGGCCGGGCGCCGATCTCCGCCTGCTCGTCCCGTTGCGGCCCCAGGGCCCCATCGAGGTCCTCGACCGCGCCACCCACCTGCTGCGCACCCGGCTGGCCGACCTGCTGACCGTCGGTGTCGTCGTCCAGGTCCCGATCTGGCTGGTCCTCGCCGTCCTGCTCCGCGACGACTGGGCCGGCGGCGTCTCGGACAACCAGGTCTGGTTCTGGGTCGCCCTCGCCCCCGACCCCGTGACCCTCGGGATCCTCGCCAGCGACGCCACCGACGCCAGCACCGTCGCCGTCGTCCTGTCCCGGGCCCTGCCCTCGATCGGGCTGGCCGTGACCGGGGCGGCCTGCGGGGTCCTCGTCCACGACTGGTCCCGGGGCCGGCCGACCCGGGCCACCGAGGCCCTCGCCCGCGTCGGCCGCCGGCTCCACGGGCTGCTGGCCCTGTGGCTGATCGTCCACGCCATCGAGATCCTGACCTGCGTCGGCACCGTGCTCGGGCCGTTGGTGTTCGGCGTGTCGGCCCCGCTCTGGGCCATGGAGGGGCTGGGGCCGTGGGCGGCGGTGGCCCGGTCGTGGCGGCTCTCGATCGCCCGGTTCTGGTCGCTGCTCCTGTCGATCCCGGTGGCCACGCTCGTCGCCGCCCTCACCGGCGGGGCCGTCGGCGTGGTCGCCCTGCCGGTGCTGCTCCAGCTGACCGGGGGGTGGGTCGACGTCGGCGGCACCGGCGCCACCGCCCTGCTGGCCGCCCTCCCCCACCTCGTCCTCGACCCCCTGCTGGCGACCTCGATGGCGCTTCTGGCCCTCGACCTCAAGGTCCAGGTCGAGGGGTACGACCTCGAGGTCGAGCTGGCCGAGGCCCGGTCGGCCCGGGTGGTCGATGCCTGAGCGTCGCCCCCTCCTCGCCGCCCTGGTGCTGGGGCTGGCGCTGACCGTCGTCGGGCCCGTCGCCGTCCCGGTGGCGGCGGTCGTCGGCGGCGGCCCCGCCCGCCAGAGCGAGGAGGACCTCCAGCTCCCGGTCGACCCCGATCGCGACCCCGAGGAGACCCGGGAGCGGGCCGAGGAGATCCTCCGGGGCGACGAGTACCAGGCCCCGGACCCCGGGGACCGCTCGGTGCTCGACCGGGTGCGGGACTGGATCGCCGACCGCATCCCCCGCATCGACGGGCCCGGCGACGGCACCGGGAGCCGGGTCTTCGGCTACGTCGTGTTCGGCCTGGTGCTCGTCGGGGGCATCGCCGCCGTCGCCTACGTCCTGGCCCGCACCCAGGGCACCCGCCGGCCCGCCGTGGAGCCCACCGACGCCGAGGTCGACGTCACCCCGCTCCGCACGCCCACCGAGTGGGACGCCGAGGCCGAGCGCTGCGTGCGGGCCGGCGACCACCGGGGGGCGGTGCGCGCCCGCTTCCGGGCCCTGACCACGGCGCTGGCCGAACGCGACCTGGTGGCCGACACGCCCGGTCGCACCGCCGGCGAGCTGCGGGACGACGTGGCCGAGCGGGCCCCGACCCTCACCCCCGCCTTCGGCGCCGCCGCCGACCTGTTCGAGCGGGTGTGGTTCGGCGGCGACCCCGTCGGCCCCGAGGAGTCCGCCGCCGCCCACGACCTGGCCCGGACCGCCCTCGCCGCCGCCCCCCGGCGGGCGGCGCGCCCCGAGCCCGACGAGGAGGGGACGTGACCCGGCGGCGGGGCCTGATCGGCGGCGCCGTGGTGCTGCTCGCCCTGGTGGCGATCCTCGTGCTGTCGAACCCCCGCCAGGATCGCTACTCGCTGCCGCCGCTCGCCCCCCGGGGCACCGGACCCGACGGCACCGCCGCCCTGGTCGCCCTGCTCCGCCAGGAGGGGGCCGACGTGCGGGTCGGCGGCCTGCCCGACGGGCGCGACGACATCGTCCTCCAGCTCCGCGAGACGCTGTCGGGCGACGCCGCCGGCACCCTCCGGCGGTGGGTGGACGACGGCGGCACGCTGGTCGTCACCGACCTCGACGCCGACCTGGCCGCGACCAACGAGGGCTTCGGCATCCCGGTCGACCGGCCCGGCGAGTGCCCGCTGCGGGCCCTCGACGACGTCGCCCTGGTCGAGCCCCGGCTGCCCGCCGCCATCGACGTCGGACCCGGCGAGGTCGGCTGCTTCCGCAGCACCGAGCTCGGGAGCGACGACGCCGGGCTCCACGTGCGGGCCGAGGGCGCCGGCCGGGTGGTCACCCTGGCGATGCCCACGCTGCTCACCAACGAGGCCCTCGACCGCGAGGACAACGCCGTCCTGGCCGTCGCCCTCCTCGCCCCCGCCGACGGGGTCGACGTCCGCATCCTCGACCCCCACCGCTTCCTCGGCGACGACGGCGAGGTTGGCGACGGCACCGTCCTCGGCGCCCTCCCGCTCCGGGGCTCGCAGGCCGTCACCCAGCTGGTGATCGCCTTCCTGGCCTGGGGCCTGATCCGGGCCCGGCGCCTGGGCCGGCCGGTGGTCGAGGAGCTGCCCGTCCCGTTGCCTGCCTCGGACCTGGTCCTGGCCTCGGGCCACCTGCTCGACCGCAACGGCGACGCCGGCGACGCCGCCGAGCGCCTCCGCCGCCGGGCCCGCCGCGACCTGGGCGTCACCCTCGGCCTCGGCCCCGATCCGGCCCCCGACGAGCTGGCCGCCGCCCTCCGCAGCCGGGCCGGCACCGACGCCGAGCTCGCCCACGCCGCCCTCCTCGCCCCCGTCGTCGACGAGGCCGGCCTCGTCGCCACCTCCGCCCACCTCGACCGCCTCCGAAGGGAGCTGTCCCCGTGACCGACGCCCATCCCCCCGTCCCCCCACCCGGCGTCGGCGCGCCGCCGGCCCTCGCCAAGGACGGCGGGGCCGGTCGCGACGTCGTGCACGCCATCCGCACCGAGGTGGGCAAGGTCGTGGTCGGCCAGGACCCGGTGCTCGCCTGCCTGCTCGCCGCCCTCCTCGTGCGGGGCCACGTCCTGCTCGAGGGCGTGCCCGGCGTGGCCAAGACCCTTCTGGTCAAGACGCTCGCCGCCACCCTCGACCTCCAGGTGAACCGGATCCAGTTCACGCCCGACCTGCTGCCCTCGGACGTCACCGGCCAGCTGGTGCTCCAGGGCGGCACCGACTTCCGGTTCCGGGCCGGGCCGATCTTCACCAACCTGTGCCTCGCCGACGAGATCAACCGCACCCCGCCCAAGACCCAGGCCGCCCTGCTGGAGGCCATGGAGGAGCGCCAGGTGTCGGTGGGCGGCGAGACCCGGCCGCTGCCCGAGCCCTTCGTCGTGGTCGCCACCCAGAACCCGGTCGAGTACGAGGGCACCTACCCCCTGCCCGAGGCCCAGCTCGACCGCTTCCTGTTCAAGGTCGTCGTGCCCTACCCGAGCGGCGACTCCGAGGTGACGATCCTCAAGCGGCACAACGCCGGGATGGACGTCCACGACCCGATCTCGGCCGGGGTCCGCCAGGTCGCCTCGGTGGCCGACGTCGAGCGGGGCCGCCGGGCCGTCGGCGAGGTCCGGGTCGACGACGTCGTCATCACCTACCTGGTCCAGCTGGCCCGGGCCACCCGGGAGGCGCCGTCGGTCGCCCTCGGCGTCTCGCCCCGTGGCGCCGCCGCCCTTCTCCACGCCACCAAGGCGTGGGCGTGGCTGTCGGGCCGGGACTTCGTCACCCCCGACGACGTCAAGGCGGTGGCCAAGCCGGCCCTCCGCCATCGGCTCCAGATCCGCCCCGAGGCGGCGTTGGAGGGCCTGACCGCCGACCGCGTGATCGACGGCCTCCTGGCCACGGTGCCCGCCCCCCGCTGATGACCGCCACCGCCGCCGGCCCCCTCGACCGGGACGAGGTCCCGGGCTCGTCGCGCCCCGGGCTCCTCCCGGCCGGGAGCCGGCGGCTGGCCCTCGCCTTCCTCGCCCTCGTCGGGGTGCGGCTGGCCCTCCCCGACGATCTCCCGTTCCCCTGGTGGCTGCCCACGGTCGCCCTCGTCGCCCTGGCCCTGGTCGACGTGGTCCTCGCCCCCAGCCCGGGGGTGGTCGAGATCGGGCGGGCCCTGCCGGGCCAGGTGCCGCTCGGCGGCACGGCCCGGTCGGCCCTGGTCGTCCGCAACCCGACCGGGCGGG